>JBBFMH010000052.1:4003-10718 GCA_037478615.1 Hydrogenothermaceae bacterium | reverse complement strand
TTTTGGCTTTTTATTAGAAATAAAATTGAAAAAATGAATTTCTCACTCAAGGTATGTTTTAAACAGGTTAAATAATAACTTATTATTACTGTCAAATTTATACTCATAATCTAAATTAAAGTAATGTTCTTTTATGGTTTTATTGTAGTTTTGAGAATAAGGAAGAAAAACAATCATATCTTTAGCTTCAATGTATCCATAAAAGAAATTTAGTTTATGGTTATCTTTTTTATACTCCGTTTCAAAGCTTAAACCTTTTAACTTTTCTGAAGAAAGGTCTTGACCGTTTTTTGACATCTCAATTTCGAAGAAAGATGGAGGAACATATGTTCTTGTGATGAAAGCTTTTGTGTATAGATTGTCATTTAAGTATGATACAAAGCCAGCTCTCGCTATGTAGTTTGTAATCTCCTTATATCCTCCGTTTCTATGATAATGGTCAACCTTTAAAGAGAGAAAAAGCAGATTTTTATCTGTTATGTTAAACTGGTTTTCTACAAACGCTGTAAAGAGATCAACTTTATCAAATCCAGACAGCTTATTCGGTGTGTAATCTCCTAAAGAGGTTTTATATTTAATAAACTTTATATCATTTTCCTTAATCTTATATGAAGAGCCTATTAATAGCACATTTTTTTCTGTCTTAAACTCCTTGGATATATAGAAAGTGTATTTGTTGAGATTTCGTTTTTCATAGTAATATGTTGGTATCTGTAAAGGATTTACAGGATAAGGATAAATCGAAGTAACAAACACACCTCCACCTACTAAATCATTTGCAAACTCTCCATCTCTCCTATTTATATCAGCTGATAAATTTAATTTTAAAGATTTATCTTCTAAAAATCTTTGAGTTAGATTTATATAAAAGTCCTGAGATGTGGTTCTTGATATTGTTGGAGTAAGATCTACCGCAAGACCGCTGAAGGCGTCTCTCTTCACATCAGCAAAACTAACATCAACAGAAGTATCCTGATATATTATCTTAAAAAAGAGATAGTTTCTTTTTGTATCTTTACTTAAATCTGTTGATGATATTCTATAAGTAGGAAAGTTTTCATAACTCCTACTTACAAGGAGATTGTAAGATATACCTTTAATAACCCTTGCATCATTAAAGCTTAATGTGTAATATTTCCTTGATGATACAGATGTTCTCAATAATGAAGCATTTTCCCGTGAAGGTTCTTTTGTGTAGAGTTTAATGATTATTAAAGAGGGTTCATTTCCGATTCTAACAGCACCAGCTCCATAATATATCTCTATATGATCTATGTTATCAAGAGGATATCTATCAAATATCAAAAAAGGATTATCAGTATGTATAGAGCTTACCTCATGATCATCTATAAAAAGCCTATAGGAAGTGTTTAAGCCTACAGAAGCTCCAGCAGAAATTAACTGATAAACACCAAACCTGTTTGGTATGTAAGTATGTAATTTGAGAGATTTTAATACATCGGAAAGGGTATAAGCTTGCATTATATCAAGCTCTTTTCTTGTTATCACTGTGTAATGTCCTAAACTCTCGGTCTTTGTTTTATTAGATAAATCTGAAGCTTCTTCATACTCAGATAGGATCTTTTCTATATCCTCTCCATAACTTACAAGAGGTAAAACCATAAATAAGCTGAAAGCAAGAATCTTTATATTTTTCATATTTAAACCTCTCCTTGTTGTATAATTATAACATAAAGATTTAGGAGCCTTCTTATGATTAGCGGAAATCTTGAAAATTTCGGACTTATAGATGTTTTGGGAGTTATTTTAAAAGACAGTAAAAGCTGTATTCTTGTTATAGAGCCGGCAGAGAATAAAAGATATATAGCTATCTATTTTAAAGAAGGTAAGCCAGTGTTTATAAGGGAGGTCTCAAAAAGCTTCCTCATATACCTTGACCTTGATTTTGAGTCTATACTCCGGAAAGAAGGCATAACTAAGGATAAACTTATAGCTAACATCGTTGAAAAATTACCGATGGTTCTCTCCTTGAAGAAGGGAAGATTTTCTGTAACTTCTGGTTTTATAAAAATTCCAGATGATATAATATCTCCCGTTGATACAGAGAAACTGATAATGTACCTTTCAAGAGGAAGTAAGCAGAAAGATAACCGATGAAAATTTAATATACGAAAAAGTGGAGAACTACAAAGAAAAAGCTCAGATCTCTTCACTTAACCAAGACGAGGAAGAAATTTTGTCGTTAATAGATGGGATAAAAACCATTTTTGATATAGAATCTAAGATAACTTTAGATAAACTTTTAAAATCAGGAAAAATAGTAGACAGTAATGAGATTAAAAATATAAAACTCCTAACAAGAAGGGCTCTCTACGGATTTTTAACAGCCAGAATTATAAAACTACCTTTAAAGTTAAAGAAAAATGAAACTATATTTGATAGAATAATTCAACTTTTAGAAAATAGACCTAAAAAATCAGAGGTGTAGAAGATGCAGGCAAAAGAGTATGCTTTAAATTTAGCACAGAAAGCAAAAAAAACTGTAAGGACATTAACAAACTTAAAAACAGATATAAAGAATAAAACATTACTAAGGACAGCAGAGCTTCTCTTAGAGAGAAAAGAAGAGATAATAGCAGAAAACAGAAAAGACCTTGAAAATGCAGAGAAAAAAGGATACTCCAAAGCTTTACTTGATAGACTTGCTCTTGATGAAAAGAGAATAAAACAGATGGTTCAAGTTCTAAAAGATGTGGCGGCTTTGCCTGACCCTGTAGGCGAGATTGTAAATATGTGGACAAGACCTAACGGCTTAAAAGTAGGACAGATGAGGGTTCCACTTGGAGTAATACTCATAATTTACGAGGCAAGACCAAATGTGACTATAGAGGCTGCATCTCTCTGTATGAAATCATCAAATGCAGTTATACTAAAAGGTGGAAGTGAGACAATAAACTCAAATAGGATACTGGTTGATATAATAAAGCAGGCTTGCAGAGAGACCTGTTTTCCTGAAGATGCTGTTATGTTCGTAGATACTACCGATAGATCTGTTGTAAATGAGCTTCTTAAACTTGAAGGTTTAATAGATGTAGCAATACCAAGAGGAGGAGAGAGTTTAATAAGGGCTGTGGCGGAAAACTCTAAAATCCCAGTTATAAAACATTACAAAGGTGTTTGTAACCTGTACATAGATGATGAAGCAGATATGGAAAAAGCTCTCAACATAGCATACAACGCAAAAGTCCAAAGACCATCTGTATGTAATGCAATAGAAAACTTAGTTGTTCATAGAAGTATAGCTGATAGATTTTTACCTGAGATAGCCTATTATTACGGAAAAGCTGGTGTTGAAATGAGATGTGATGAGTATAGTTATAATCTTCTTATAAACCATCCAAAAGCAAAGGATACGGAGATTGTTCCGGTAAAAGAGGAAGATTACTATGAAGAGTTTTTAGATTTAATAATAGCAGTTAAAGTCGTCGATAGTCTTGATGAAGCGATAGATTTTATAGAGAAATACGGATCTCATCACTCTGATGCAATAGTTACGGAAAACTATACAAAAGGAATGAAGTTTATTCAGGAAGTTGATAGTGCAGCAGTATATATAAATGCTTCAACAAGATTTACAGATGGAAATGAGTTTGGACTTGGAGCAGAGATGGGAATATCTACAGATAAAATACATGCCAGAGGTCCTATGGCTCTAAAAGAATTAACAATTCCCAAATTTATAGTTTTTGGAGATGGACAACTTAGGGAAAATATTGGAATACCAAAAGATGAAGAGATAAAGATAAACACAGAATCTTGCAATTTAAAATAGTGGCTATATTTTAGGATATTATGAAAAGTATAACTGAATTTTTAAAAGCAAAAGAATCCGGAAAGAAGATAACTGTAATATCTACCTACGACTATTGGTCTGCCAAGCTGTGTGAAGAGGCTGGAATAGATGCAATATTAGTAGGAGATTCTCTCTCTATGGTTATACAGGGAAATGACTCAACTTTACCAGTAACATTGGAAGAGATGATATATCACACAAAAGCCGTCAAAAGAGGTGCTCCAAACACATTCATAATAGTAGATATGCCATTTATGAGTTATCATGTGTCTGTAGAAGATGCTGTGAGAAATGCCGGAAAAGTTTTGAAAGAAACAGGAGCAAATGCCGTTAAGATAGAAGGCGGAAGACAGATGACAGATATTATCAGTAAGCTTGTATCCGTTGGTATTCCTGTTATGGGACATATAGGACTTACTCCACAGTTTATAAATCAGCTTGGTGGCTATAAAGTTCAGGGAAAAACAGAAAAAGATAGAGAGAGATTAATAGAAGATGCAAAAGCTCTTGAAAAAGCCGGATGTTTCTCTATTGTCCTTGAAGCTGTCCCATCAGATTTAGCAAAGGAGATAACACAATCCATATCAATACCTACAATTGGAATAGGTGCTGGTAGTAATACAGATGGTCAGGTTTTAGTGTTCCACGATCTTATAGGTATCTTTGAAAAAACTCCAAAGTTTGTAAAAAGATATTTAGAATCTGGAAAACTCATAAAAGAAGCTTTAAAAAACTACAAGGGAGAAGTGGAAAATGGAGTCTTTCCAGGGAAAGAACACCAATATTAAAATATCAGATAGATTGCAAGATGGTATAGAAGTTATAAAAAATGGTGGATTGGTGGCAACTAAAACTGATACAATTTATGGAATATTAGCAGATGCATTTAATCCAGAAAGTGTAGAGAAAATATACAATATAAAAGAGAGGGAACTGGACAAACCCTTCATAATACTGATTCCAGATTTAGACTGTCTTGAAAAATTCAATGTTTCTGTAAATGATAAAGCCAGAAAAATTTTATCTACAAAGGGTATAACGGTTATCCTTAAAGTTGAAAATCCGGAAAAGTTTGAGTATCTACATAGAGGAACAAAAAAACTTGCATTCAGAATTCCAGATGATCATGAATTTTTAAAATTTCTAAAAGAACTAAACAGACCAGTTGTAGCACCAAGTTGTAATCCTTCAGGACTTGAACCTGCAAAAAATATAGAAGAAGCCATAAATTACTTCTCAGATAAAATTGATTTATATATAAACAGAGGAGAAGTGATAAATAATATACCTTCAACCATAGTAGAGACAGAAAATGGAAAAGTTAAGATAGTAAGACATGGAAGTAAAAAATTAGAGGTGTTATAAAATGCAGATAAAAACACATCTTAAAATAAATCAAAAATTAAATGGAACTCCGATAAGTATAACAGAAGGACAGAAGGGAGAACTTTTACTTAGAACAACAGAAGATATGGTTGCAGATGAGAAAGGACTTATACATGGAGGTTTCATATTCTCTGCAGCGGACTACCTTGCAATGATAACGGTTAATCATCCTAACGTTGTATTAGGCTCATCTTCTGTTAGATTTATAAAACCTGTAAAAGTTGGAGATGAGATAATTTTTAAAAGTGAGGTAATTCTGACAGAAGGAATAAAATCAACTGTAAAAGTAGAGGGGTTCAAAGGAGAAGAGAAAGTTTTTGAGGGAGAGTTTAAATGTTACTCTCTTGATAAACACGTTCTTGAAAGATGAGATATTTCAGCATCAAGATGAGAGCTTCCTTTGAAGGAAAACACATATCAGGGGGAGAGAGGATAGTAGAAGAAAGTAAAGTGGAAAATACAGTTAATCAACTCATAAAGAGACCTAACATCTACGATTTCTTAAATATAAAAGTAGAAAAGATAAGGGAGATAGATTACATAGAGAAAAGTTTAGATATAGAAAACTTTATTTTTGAGGACTATATGTCCGCAAACTCCTTTGCTGTAGAGATAATAAGCAGGGAAACTGGCATTGACAAACAGACTGTAAAACAATACATAGACATTATACACAGAGGAGCTTCACCATCGGGAGAAGTTATGAGAGGAGCTATGATAGTAAATCAAAATGGAGAGAGAGTAGAGATAGATAGAGAGAGAGGAATCAGAACCACAAATATAGATTTTGAAAATAGAGAAGATATAGAAAAAGAGCTTTCAAAGAGAGGATACACATTTAGAACTGTAGATGCTCTTGCATTAGCAACAAAGAATTTAAAATCTGAATATATCTTGGCAGAATACTGTATATCTGATGATCCAGATTACATAACTGGCTATGTAGCATTAAAAGATAGATACATTCGGATAACACCTTTAAAAGAAAATGGAAATCAAAAAGGAGGAAGGATATACTTTGTAAAAAACAACACAGATTTGGTAAAATTATATGACTACTTAGAGAAGAGAAGTTTCTTAATCAAAGATTTGGGGGAAATAAAGTGAAAACTGTGTTTATTCACGGCTGGGGGTTCTCAAAAAATATATGGAAAGATTACTTTTATATAGATAATGCCGTATTTTTAGATTTACCATTTCACGGAGAAAGTAGGGAAAGTTATAACTCAATTAATGAGTATGTAAAAAAAATATCTGACAGCTTAACGGAACCGACTACAATAGTAGGTTGGTCTTTAGGGTCAACCATTGCAGTATTAACAGCACTACAAAATCCAAATGTTAAGAATCTTATACTTGTTGGATTTAGTCCAAAATTTAACGATGAAAACCTTGGTAGTGACCCAAAAACTGTAAGAGCTTTTATGTATAACCTTAACAAGGATTTTGAAAATACGGTTTTTAATTTTAGAAAAACAGCCGGTGAAAAAGAGTTTAACTGTCCTTTACCAGATA
>JBBFMH010000052.1:0-3993 GCA_037478615.1 Hydrogenothermaceae bacterium | reverse complement strand
ATAGAACTTCTTAAAGATTATATAAATACTGACTTGTCTGATATTATAGAAGATTTAAGACAGAAAACATTTATAATCCACGGAATAAATGATAAAATAGTAAACATGAATGCAGCACTGTTTTGTAAGAAAAAAATTAAAGATAGTGAAGTGATTTTACTAAACTCTCATCATATACCTTTTATAGAGTGGGATATTTTTGAGCTTCTCGGTGAGTAACTTAAAAAATCTTTACAGATTATCGTTTTCAAAAGCTTGTAAAAGTTATGAAGAAGATGCTGTTATACAAAAAGAGAGTGCAAAAATTATCTCTGATATAGCAAAAGATTACTCCGGCTTAGGTTTAGATTGTGGAAGTGGAACATGTTTTATAAAGGATTATCTTCCGACTAAAGATATCATAAGTGTAGATATATCTAAATCTATGGTTGATATCTGTAAAAAGAAAGGTTATAAAGCTGTTGTAGGAGATATAGAAAATCTGCCATTTAAAGATGAAATCTTTGATTACTGTTTATCAAATTTCAGTTTACATTGGACCGACTTAAACATATCATTTCAGGAGATAGACAGAGTTTTAAAAAATGGGGGATATATATTATTCTCTATTCCTGTCGTTGGAAGCTTAAAGGCTATTGAGGATATCTTAGGGAAGACTTTTTTTGAATTTCCAACTGAAGAAGAAGTTATAGAAAAAGCCAAAGAATATTTTAAGATAAGAGAGCTTTTTAAAAAAGAGTTTAAACTCATGTTTGAAGATGGAATGTCTCTTCTAAAACATTTACACAGAACAGGAACGGCAGTTAATCCAAAAGATTTATCAATGGGAGAAAAACTACAGATTGTAAAGTCTTTCTCTGAGTATAAAAGTCCAACCATATTAAACTTTAACTTACTTTTTATAGAAGCACAAAAAAGTTAATCTCCTATTTTTAAAAGCTCTTTAAGTTCATCTTCAAGCTGTCTACATCTTGGACATACAGTTGTATCTCCTTTATAGGAGAAAGGCACAAGACATTCACTACAAGGTATCATAACATGGGTTGACAGAATCTTATATTTATTTGAGACAAAATCTTCTACATAAAGTTTGTCCTGAAGATGTAAACATTTCTCCGGACATATATCATGACATATTCTACATTTTATACAGATAGAAGGGTTAAATAGAACTTTCAATCTATCATCACTATTTGTTATAGCTCCTGTAGGACATATATTTCCACATATTCCACAGTTTGTACATAAATTGTTATCAATCCATTTATCAGATGTGAAATTTATTTTATCAACTTCAAAGTAGCTGTTTTCATCAAATCCATAAGATGATAATGCCTCTATAAAACTAACTCTTTTCTGGGGAACTACCTTTTCAGAAACTATATTTTTAAAATCTCTCTCCTCTTTTTCCTCTTCTGTTAAAGGTAACTTATCTTCAACAGTCCAAAAGGCTAAAGCTACAGTCTTCTTCGCAAAAAGTTTAAGTATGGACCTTCTTGAATTTTCCTGTTTAGTTGGTTTTTCATACTTTAGATCTTCTAACTTAACTTTACCTGAAAAACCTACGGAAGAAAGTATATAGTTAGCCATATCTACATTTGAATTTATAATATTCAACTGTTTTCCTATACTGCAGTTCTGACAGTGTCCAATATCTAAGATAATATCATCTTTCTTACTTAAAACAACAGTAGATAAATGTTCAGGACTTAACGTAGACAGACAGGGAACATTCAATTTACAGGATATTAGATTTTCTTCTACTTTTGAAAAACTTTCAACAAACTCATTTGGATTAAAACCATTTAGGGTAAAACTTTCTGTAGGGCAGTTTCCTACACAAGCTCCACAATCTATACATTTTTCTCCATTCAGATGGACTTTGTCATTATCTATATAAACAGCATCTACTGGGCAAACTTCAACACACTTATTACAGTCTGCGTATCTGTAATATACTCTAACACATGAATATATATCAAACTTTATTTTATCAGACATCTTAAACTGTTACCTCTTGAAGTTGAGAAACTATGTATTCGTAATCAGAAAGTAAAAATTCAAGAGTAGTTTGACACAAATCATAATAAAAAGGTGTTTCAGCCATATCCCTTGCTGCAAGTAGATAGATAACACCCCATTTAAGCAGATGTTTCTCCATAAACTCTTTCTGGGTTTGAAGAGCTTTAATCTCTTCTTCTTTATTAAACATACTGTAAGCATTAAGTTGGTCATTTATAAGAGTTATCATGAATTCCATCTCAACAGCTATATGATCCGGAGATAAAACCCTCGTTTTGTTTAGGTCTATTTCATAACCATGTTCCAGATAAAACTGTAAAGTTGGATTTGTAAGGGATGGATTTATATGTCCTTCATCGTTCATAAATACAGATTCGTATGGATATACATTAAGAAGAAAAACTGTTGTGAAATCAACATTTAGTTCTTCATCTATAAGAGATTTTGTATCTTTTTGTAGAAAAGTTTCCCAGTTTGCAGTGTTTGGGAAAAGCTCCATGAGAGATGGTGTATTTTTTATATTCTCAAGAAGATTGTAATCTACTTCCTCAATAAGTAACCTTGATAAAAAACCATACATATTCTGACGGGCTTGATTCTCTCGGATTTTTTCGTTCATCTATTACCTCGGGATATAAAAGTTTTAAGTAGATTTAATATAAATGAAAGGCGGGTATTTTTCAACCCGCCAATCTGATATTAAGCAGATGGGAATTTCCAGTATTCGTCAGCAATAGGGAACCAAGGTCTTGGCATCCATTTTGGTCTTCTGAGATTGTCTGGTCCCGGAGCAGGTCTTGTAAGTTGATCTCTCCAAGCTCTATAAACTTCCCAGGTTTTGTTTATGTCAACGAAAATATCTCCTATCTTATCTTCAGGACCTGCCTTTTCTATAAGGACTTTCTTATGCCAACAGTGCATTCCGGAAAGTGGGTCAGGGTTTGCAGGGAACACAGCATTTTGGAACACTCCAGTAGTCCCTTTCCACCATATCTGTTCTGTATCTTTGTTAAACTCAGGAAACTGCCAAGATCTGAAAGGTTTCACACCTTCCTTTGTTCTCATAAAGTATTTACCGTTTTGGGATTTTATATCTACAAGCACACTTCCCATTCTCATTACACCAAGTTCATGTTCAAATCCATCTATCTTAACTTCGTTTATAATTCTCCATCTTCCGTTATGGTGAGAGCAAGCAACTACCCCAGGTCTTGTTGCCTGTGTAGGTACAGCCATAGCTACAAAGTATCCAGTTTCTATACCTGTCAATGTATCTACAACCCTAACTTTTACAGCATCTCCTCTCTTTATACCTAATCTCTGAGCATCTTTTTCATATATCCAGAGTGGGTTATGGTTCTGCCCAATCTCCATAAGCCACTTAGCATTTACAGATCTGGTATGGATTAAATAAGGTAGTCTAAATATTGGATTTAAAGCAAAGGCATTTGGCTCAGTCATATAGTCGTGATGGACTTGAGAAACGATGTGTATCATCTGTTTCCTCTCTTCCTTATTTCTCGGATAGATAGGTATAGCATACTCAGGCCACTTCCAATCTTTTAATGTTTTTGAGTAAAACTCAATATGTCCAGAAGGTGTTTTCCAACCATTGACTATTTTTCCATCTTTTACCACACCTATCTTATGTTTTTTACCACCTTCTTCTATATGGTAGACAAGATCTCCCTCTATCTTTATCTCACTTTCCGGTATCCACTTTCCATCATACTGATATGCTCTCTTATCTGGATCGTAAGGTAATGGTTTCTCATGGACATTATAAACATCTGTAGCTTCTGTCCATGCACCTCTGTCCCTCATATACTCATAAGGAGTTATTCCCATCTCTTGACATAATTGAGACAACTTAGGTAATTTTGAGAATGCAGCATTGTAATACTCTTCCATAGTAACAGGTTTACCTGGATTATTTTTAGACTCCCAGTATTTTTTTATTCCAAGAGAACC
>JBBFMH010000051.1:0-10726 GCA_037478615.1 Hydrogenothermaceae bacterium | reverse complement strand
GCCCTCTCTTTATTTTGATTTTCCACCTGAATAACTTCAAAAACTTCCCTAACTTCGGTATCGTAGTTCATCTTTCCTATCATAAACCCACATATCTCAAACGGATAACCTTCTTCTCCCTGTTTTTTTATAACATCTAAAAGTTCAGCTGGTATTATAAGCATCTTTCACTCCTGCCATAGATTCATAGCTTTTCTCACTTCTTCCATTGTTTTAACAGCCTTTTCTCTTGCTCTTATATTTCCTTCCAAGAGAATATCCTTCACCTGACTATCAGGTATGTTTTCTCTTTTCTCTCTTATAGGTTCAAGGAAACTATTTAAACTTTCCGTAAGTATCTTTTTACACTCAACACATCCTATCTGTGCCTGTCTACATTTTGAATCTATCTGGCTAACTACCTCTCTATCAGTAAAGATGTTATGGTAGGTAAAGACATTACAGATTTCCGGTCTTCCTGGGTCTGTCTTTTTAATCCTCTGAGGGTCTGTTTTCATTGACATAACTTTCTTTGAAACCTCCTCTCTACTTTCTGACAGATATATAGCATTGTTATAAGATTTTGACATCTTTCTACCATCTATACCGAGTATCTTCGGTGTCTTGGTAAGTATAGCCTTTGGCTCTAAAAATACTTCACCGTAAAATCTGTTAAATCTCCTTGCAAGCTCTCTTGTTATCTCTATATGTGGAAGTTGATCTTCTCCAACAGGGACACCCTCCGCTTTGTATATCAGGATATCAGCAGCCATAAGAACCGGATAACCGAAAAATCCAAAGGTGTCTATCTCCTTTCCAATCTCACCATCTTTTATATTAAATAAAATCTCTTTTACATTTTCAGAATCAACTCCTATACCTAACAGATCACTTTCCAATCCTTCAAAATCTATATCTTTTTTGTGATAAAAGGCTTTATGGACTATATCCCTAATAACATCTTCAGGTATTTTCAAACCTTTACCGTAAATAAAATCTCTCACATACTGGAAAAACAGATTAAACTTCAAATCTTTGTAAGATGGATTAAGTTCAAGCCAGCTTTTTGGTGTGATCATCCCAAGGAGAAGTGCCAACTCACTGTGTTGTTTAACGGCAGACTGAACAAATACAGTGCTCTTGTTTGGGTCTATTCCACATGCAAGCCAATCTTTAACAAGTTCTATAATATTTTGCTGTAAATCTTTCGTATCTGTATATTTATTGGTAAGAGCATGCCAATCTGCAACAAAAAACATACATTCATTAGATTCCTGATAATCAAGCCAGTTTTTAATCACACCCAAATAATGTCCTAAGTGTAATTTTCCGGTAGGTCTCATTCCACTTACAATTTTCAAACCCAAACCTCCTTGCTTTTCTATAAAAATTATACCTTATAAACTCTCATAGGAAGATTTATATTTTTAGGATATAATATTTTTATTATCACTTCGGAGGCGAGAAAGTTGGCTATAAAAGGAAGAGTTTGGAAATTTAAAGACGATGTTGATACAGATGCAATTATCCCGGCAAGATACTTAGTTACAACAGACCCAAAAGAGCTTGCAAAACACGTTATGGAAGATGCGGATCCTACGTTCCCATCAAAAGTGAGAGAAGGTGATATCATTGTTGCCGGTAAAAACTTCGGTTGCGGTTCTTCAAGAGAGCATGCACCTCTTGCAATTAAAGGAGCTGGAATATCCGCAGTTATAGCAGAATCTTTTGCAAGGATATTTTTCAGAAATGCTATAAATCTTGGACTTCTCATAATAGAATCTCCACAAGCTGCAAAAGAGATAAATGAAGGAGATGAAGTAGAGATAGATGTTGATAAAGGTGTAATAAGGAATATCACGACAGGAAAGGAATATACATTCAGACCACTTCCGGAAAGTCTCCAAAACATAATGAAAGCTGGTGGACTAATGGAATACGCAAAGGAAAAGCTTAAAAATGCTGGATAAAATACTGCTTCCGATAGATTTAACAGAAAGTTCCGAAATAGGCTTTAAAACAGTAGAAAGCCTCTCCAAAAAATTAGATCCGGAGCTTTTTTTGCTTTATGTTTTAGAACCTATTAAAGACCTTCCTTTTGATATATTTGAAGAGGAGATCCGGCATCTTCACGACCTAAAATACAAACTAAGAGAAGAAGCTGATAAAACTTTAAAAAGCTACGAAGAAACTCTGATTTCTGAAAACATAAGGAGTTCTTACAGTATAGTGGAAGGAGATGAAGTAGAATCCATATTAGATTTTGCTCAAAAAAACAGGATAGATCTTATAGTTATACCTGCCCATAAGAGAACAAAGTTAGAGTACAAAGCATTAGGAAGTGTATCCCTAAGAGTTGCTTCAAAAGCCACATCATCGGTTTTAGTTGTTAAGCAAAAGCCACTTTTAGATATAAAGAATATTCTCGTAAATTATGACTTTCTACCTTCTTCTATAAAAGCATTGGAAAAAGCTGTATATTTAGCTAAAAAATTCGGAAGTTCCGTAAAAGTTATCCATGTTGATAACGATGAACATTATACCCATCTTAAATCTGTATATCAGAAAGTTCTTGAAAAGAAATTAAATCTACTTCAAGAGGTAAAAGAGAGATACAAAGATATAGATATATCAACTACCTTAATAAAAGGTAGCCCAAAAGAAGAGATACTTAAAGAGATACATTCAAACGGATATGACCTTGTCGTAATGGGTAAGAGAAACCCGGTTAATAAATCACGTATATTTATAGGAAGTTTGGCTCTGGAGATTTTAAGAGAGTCTCCAATTTCTGTTCTTATATCAAGAGGAGAGTATGAAGAATAAAATATTATCTATATTTACCGTAATATCTGTTGCAACATCATCATACGGACTAAACATAACAAAAAGTTCAAATAATCCTCTCTTTTACTACGGAGTCTGTAAAGTAGCCAGAGACAACAATGATATGAAAACAGCTTATGAGTACTGTAAGAAAGCCTTAGAACTTGCTCCGGATACAGCATCTATCTACAGAGAAACTGTAATGATAGCCCTATCGTTAGGTAAAAAAGAAGAAGCTGATAGGTTAGTAAAGGAGTATGTTGAAAAATTTAAGGATAGTCCAGACAGTTATCTATTTGCCTCCGTTTATTACTCCATAACAAAGGAGAATCAGAAAGCCTTAGATGTTTTAAACAAAGCTTCAGCAAAATTTCCGGAAAATGAGAAAGTTTTAACAGCCCTTGCTGACACATACATAGAAAACAAAGAATTTGATAAAGCCATAGATATACTTGACAAACTTGCAAAGATAAAGAAAGATGACCCTTCCATTTACTATCGTATAGCAAGAATATACCTATTTAAGAATCAGATAGACAAAGCCATTGAAAATCTCAAAAAATCCCTTGAGATATCAAAATCTTACAGACAGAGCTGGTCTTTACTCGGTGAGATTTACAGACAGAGTAGAAGTTATGATGAAGCTATACAACTTTACCAATCGGTTTTAAAGGAAGACCCAAATAATCTCGAAGCTCTCAACAGATTGTTTCAAGTTTATGTAGATAAAGATGATTTTGAAAATGCTTCAAAAGTTATTGATAGGATAATACTTTTAAATCCAAAAGATAGAGATGCACTTTTAAAGAAATTTCTACTTTATCTAAAAGCCGGAAAGATTAAAGATATAATCTCTCAGATAGATCAGTCTGTAAAAGAAAATCCAGACAACTACTATATGAAATTCATACTCGGTATGGCTTATGAGTCAGATGGAAACCTACAAAAAGCAAAAGAGATATATGAGGAGATATACAAAACAAATCCAGATCAAGAGATTGTAGACAGATTAGCACAGGTTTATATAAATTTGAAAGAGTATGATAAAGCCCTTGATATATACAACAAACTTTATATATCAAATCCACAGGATTACAGGATACTTCTTGCAATGGCAGATATAGAAGATAAGAGAGGTAATACAAAAGAGGCATTAAAGTTAGTTGAAGAAGCCAGAAAGATAAAAGAAGATGATCCTACTATCCATTTTTTAAAAGCTGTATACCTTGATAAACTTGGTAATTGGAAAGAGGCAGAAAAATCCATATTAAAAGCATTAGAGTTAAGAAAAGACTTTCCTGATGCTCTTAACTACCTTGGTTATACTTACATAGACAGGGATATAAACGTAGAGAAAGGTATTGAACTTGTAAAGAGAGCCGTAGAGTTGGTTCCAGATAGTCCAGCATACTTAGATAGCTTAGGTTGGGGATACTATAAAAAGGGAGATTACCAAAAAGCCTTTGAGTACATCAAAAAAGCCCTTGAGAAGATGCCAGATGATCCAGTTTTAAATGAACATTTCGCTGATATACTGATTAAACTTGGCAAAAGAGAAGAAGCCTTAGAGTACTACAAAAAATCTTTAAAGTTGATAGAAGAGAAAGGGGAAGGAGAGCCGGGACAAAAAAGTAGAGTTTTAAGAAAGGTTAAGTAGTGAGGTGATTTTCTTGAAGAAAGTTTTTATTCTTGTAGTTATTTTTTCTTCATTAGTTATCTCTTCGTGTGCTCCTACTGTCTTCCAACCTGAATACTGTGAAGCTAAATTCAAAGAACAAAAAAAGATTGACAACTCTATACCGGAAACACTCTCCTTTTCAGGTTCTGCTCTTATATCAGGACTTCCTGTTCTTTTAAAGGGAAAATTTAGTAATGATACAGAGGTTATCCAGCTATCAAATCCTTTTGGTAAAACGGTGTTGACTTTAGAAAGGAAAGATGGCAATCTATGTTTAAATGGCTACGGTATAAATTCCTGTGATGCTGGCCAGATCCTATCCTTAGTATCTCTATATATGCCACAAGCTAAACCTCTCACAGATATAAATCTTTTGAAAAGTCTCGTATCTAAAAAGTTTTATCTAAACGAAGGTGATAGATACGAATGTGATGCCAAACAGCTTAAAGTGATAAGGAAAGATTACACACTTGTATATGAAGATAAGGAGTTGAGTAAGATAATTTATAAAGATTACACAGTTGAATACGGACTCAATAATCAAATAGAGATAAAAAATGGTGGACAATCAATTGCTAAAATAAACTTGTCAACCTTAAATTTTGAAAGAAATTAAAATTGGAGGTGTAAAACTTGATAGATTTTGAAAATTTAAAGCAGATAGCAAAGCAACTCAGAAGAGAGATTGTCACAATGGTCTATAATGCTCAATCCGGACACCCGGGAGGTTCTCTCTCGGCAATAGATATACTTACAGTTTTATACTTTGGTGGAATACTAAGATACGACCCTAAAAATCCTGATTGGGAAGATAGAGACAGATTTATATTATCAAAGGGACATGCTTCACCGGCTCTCTATTCAGTTTTAGCCTATGCCGGATACTTTCCAAAAGAAGAACTTTTAACGTATAGAAAAACAAAAGGTTATGCTCCTGATGGATACAGCAGACTTCAGGGACATCCTGCATGGCAACACAATAAACACGGAGCTCCGGGAGTAGAGGCCTCTACTGGTTCATTGGGACAAGGTTTATCTGTTGCCATAGGTCAAGCTCTATCTTTAAAACTTTGGGGAAAAGACAGCAGAGTTTACGTCATGCTTGGAGATGGTGAAATTCAAGAAGGTATGATATGGGAAGCGGCAATGTTTGCCGGACACCACAAAATAGACAATCTCTGTGCAATCCTTGATAACAACAATCTTCAGATAGATGGTGATGTTAGGGAGATTATCAACATACACCCCTTAAAAGAGAAGTTTGAAGCATTCGGTTGGCATGTAGTTGAGATAGACGGACATAACTACAATCAGATATACGATGCTTTTATCCAAGCGAAGAACACGAAAGGAAAACCAACTATCATAATAGCCCATACTGTTAAAGGAAAAGGTGTATCTTTCATGGAGAACAACTTTAAGTGGCACGGTGTAGCCCCAAATAAAGAAGATTACGAAAAAGCAATGGCAGAGTTAGGTTAACAGGAGGATTAAGTTTGATCTTTTTATTACGACTTATCTTAATAATACCTTTAATATATACATGCTATGCAAACGGTGTAGAGTTTTCACAGGAAGATAGAGATAGGATTATAAGGTTGGAAGAAAACCAGAGATATTTGCAGAAACAGATAGATGATACAAAGTCCGAAATAAAAAATTTAAGAGATGAGATAAAGGAGTTAAGAGCAGACATAAAAAATTCAGAAGACTCTTTAAAAACTTTTATACTGTGGGGATTCGGTATACTTTTCAGTGGTATGGGAATATTGATAGGATTTGTTTTGTGGGATAGGAGAACTGCAGTAGAACCTGTTTCAAAGAAAGTTAAAGAACTTGAGGAAAGAGAGGATAAAATTGAAAAGGTGTTAAAGGAGCTTGCTAAAAAAGATCCTAAGATGCAAGAGATATTAAAAGAAATTGGATTTTAAGGAGGTTGTGAAAGTGATGACAGTTATAGATATTAAAAATGCACCTAAGAAAGCTATAAGGGATACTTACGGGGAAGTTTTGGTTGAACTTGGAAAAATGGATCCGGATATGGTTGTTTTAGATGCAGACCTTTCAGAATCTACAAGAACCCATAAATTCCATCTTGCATATCCGGAAAGATTTTTTAATGCCGGAATAGCAGAGCAGAATATGATAGGTATTGCAGCAGGATTTGCCTATACTGGAAGGACTGTTTATGCTTCATCTTTTGCGATATTCTTATCCGGAAGAGCTTGGGAGATTATCCGTCAGCAGATAGCTTACAACAAACTAAATGTTAAACTGGTTGCATCCCATGGTGGTGTTTCTGTGGGACAAGATGGAGCATCCCACCAGATGAATGAAGATATCTCCCTTATGAGGTCTTTACCTAACATCAATGTCATAGTACCAGCAGATAGTGTAGAGATGGAGAAAGTTTTAAAGAAGGTTCACTATATAAAAGAGCCGTTTTACATCAGAATGGGAAGAGAAAAATTCCCTATAATAATGCCTTCCGATTATGAGTTTGAAATAGGTAAAGGTTATACTTTAAAAGAAGGCAGTGACGTTTCTGTTATAGCCTGTGGTGTTATGGTGTCAATAGCACTGCAAACTGCCTATGAACTTGAAGAAGAAGGTATATCCGTTGAAGTTATAAACATGGCTTCAATAAAACCTATAGATAGGGAGCTTATAATACAGACAGCCAATAAAACAGGAGCTGTGGTAACTTCAGAAGAGCATTCCGTAATCGGAGGTCTTGGAAGTGCGGTTGCCGAGGTTCTTTCAGAAGAAGGATGTAATGCAGTCCTCGTAAGACATGGAGTAGAAGATAGATTTGCACTCTCTGGACCAGCTTGGGAAGTTATGGAAGAGTTGGGACTGTCCGTCGAAGGTTTAAAGTCTAAGATAAGAAAAGCTTTAGAGAAGAAATGCCAAAAGTAAAGATATGTGGTATAACTCAACCTCAGCAGGCAAGGGAGATCTCTCTTGCCGGATCTGATTATATAGGAGTAGTTTTATACCCAAAGAGTCCAAGGTATGTTGATTTAGAAAAAGTAAAAGATATAAAAAAAGCAGTTATAGAGCCAACTAAACTGGTTGCTGTAGTTGTAGATCCGGATTTAGACCTGTGTAAAAGATTGTTAGAAATTGTTGATATAATACAGTTTCACGGAGATGAAAATTTAGAGTTTATAAGACAGTTTCCAAAAGATAGAGTTATAAAAGCATTTAGAATAAAAGATGTGAGAGATATAGAAAAATTAAAACCTTTTATAGAAGAAGGATTTTTAATACTTATAGATGCATATAAAGAAGGAGAATACGGCGGAACTGGGAATCAGGTAGATTTGGGACTTCTAAAGGAAGTATGTAGTATGTCCGATAAGATTATTGTAGCCGGAGGATTATCTGACGAGAATATAGATAACATTTTAAGAGAGATTGATCCTTTTGGAGTGGATGCTTCTTCCAAACTTGAAATAAAACCTGGTATAAAAGATATAGATAGAGTAAAGAGATTTATAAAGGTAGTAAAAGGATGAGTCAGTTCATAAAGAATCTAAAACCTATTTGGGAAGAGAGGGTATCTCCGGTTGTAGATACATTTTATAAAATAAATATAACGCCCAATATTTTAACTATAACAGGCTTAATATTCATCTTTATTGGTTCTTACTTTATCATATTAAGAGAGTTTATAATAGCAGGGATTTTTATACTTATAGGAAACTTATTTGATGCCTTAGATGGTGTGTTAGCAAGGAAGTATAACCTTACATCAAAATTTGGTGCTTTTTTGGACTCGGTAATAGATAGATACTCTGACGCTATTCCATTACTTGCTATCCTCACTATCTTTGTACAAAATGAGTTTTACTACTATGCTACAATCCTATCATTGTTAGGATCTTTTATGACAAGCTATGTGAAAGCAAGAGCAGAAGGTTTAGGTATAGAGTGTAATGTAGGATTGTTTGAGAGACCGGAGAGATCAATAGTTTTAATCCTGGGGCTGTTATTTACTTTACCTTCTATATCTGTAATAACAATTGCATTAGCTTCAAACATCACAGTTATTCAGAGGATTTTCCACGTCTATAAAAACTCTCAAAAGTAAAACTCTAATTAAAATCATAATTCTATAACGCTATATCTTGACATATGAATGGTTGTTTATTTATTATATTTAATATAGCTACAATATTTAATATGTTTTATATATTTATTCTAATAAGCTAATTAAAATAGGAGGTACGTATCATGAGATTTTTCAGAGCCATTTTTGTTCTTCTGGTTTTAGTGGTTGGATTGGCTAAGGCACAGAACTATGGGGAAGTGACCTTCGAAAAAGGCTACTACTATGTTGTCATTAAGAATGCAAACTTTGACGCTGTTAATAATGTCCTTCAAAATGAAATTAAAAATCACAAATGGGGAGTAATTCACACTATGAATGTAGATAAGACTACAAACTCTCCTGTCCCTCACAAAACTTATCTACTCTGCAGAAGTGACTATCTCTCTCAAGGTATAAAGTTTAACAAAGATATAGTTAGTGTAATTATTCCTTGTAGGATATCTATCTACCAAGACAAGAATGATATTAAGATTTTAGTAGAGGATGTTGGTGCTTATACTCAGATTTTTGGTATAGAGGATCCAAAGTTTAAGGGATTCTTAAATCAGGTATCTGATGAAATGAGATCCATACTCCAAAAAACTGCTGACCAATTTGGTAAAAAACAGAACTTTCCAAGTATGTAATAGATATAGGGAGTGCTTAATCGCACTCCCATTTGTATCCGACACCTCTAACTGTTTTTATACATTTTCCATATTTTCCGAGTATATCCCTTAACTTCTTTATATGAACATCTATGGTCCTATCATATACATCTTTCTCCCACTTCCAGATGTTATCAAGTATATACTCTCTTGATAGGACTTTCCCTTCCCCATTTATGAGAGCCATAAGGAGTTTAAATTCAGTAGTTGTTATGTTTATCGGTTTACCTTCTACTAAAACCTCAAATTTCTCCGGGATTATCCTTAAATCTCCAAACTTATACTCATTTTTAGCCGATATAAAATGGACATTCTTAGTCCTTCTCAAAATGGCTCTAACCCTTGCAAGTAATTCTCTAAAAGAGAACGGTTTGGTAACATAATCGTCAGCTCCGAGTTCTAATCCTACGATTTTGTCTATCTCTGTGCTTTTTGCTGTAAGCATTATCAGTGGGATATGTTTTATCTCATCATCAGATTTTACCAATTTACAAAATTCAAGACCATCCATCTCCGGCATCATCAGATCTAACACTACAACATCCGGCATATCTTTCTTTATATTCTCAAACGCAACTTTACCATTTGGAAAAGACTTAACATCAAAACCTTCTTTTTTAAAGTTGTAACTGAGCAGCTCATTAATGTCTTCGTCATCTTCAATAACATAAATTTTAGCATTCATCACACTTGCTCCTGATATTTATTCGGTGAGAACTTTAAAGCTATCACTCTTATTAGTATAAGTAAAAATATAATAAATGTTAAAGTTAAAGCAAAGATTTCAGAGAGAGTGTGCTGATAAATCCCTAAGACAAGCTCCCGGAGAATTATTATTATTGACACATCTATCATCAGATAAACTCTAATTCTTTTATATTTAAAATAGTCGTTTATACTCTTTATTATCTCTATAGCCACAAAAAGAGAAAGAGTGTGATGTAGAAAATGTTTAAACATCTCTTTTGTATCTGGATAACTGCTATATATACTAAATATTAGGTTATAAACTCCCAAAACTAAACCGAGAGATATTATTATTTCTAAAACCAATAATACAAGATTTACAGCATTATCCAAGATATTGACTTTTCCTAAAACATTCAATCTTTCCATAAGACTATTTTAGGATAGGAGCATTAAAAGAATATTAATTGAATGTTAAGAATATTTAAAAAATTTATTTTTATCGGGACTTACCCCGGCATAGGAGAGTCGGCTTATCCTTGCTTCCTTCCGGACCTGGGGAGGTTCACCGTCTCCTACCCGGAGGGTCCCGAAACTTACTTTCCAGCACAAGCGGATGGGGCGGGATTCGAACCCGCGGTACGGGGATTACCCGTACACAGCATTTCCAGTGCTGCTCCTTCGGCCACTCGGACACCCATCCAAATCCAAGATAGATAATATATTATACTACAACAATTATTGCAAATTTTTAAAATTCAATAGGCTTTAAGTATAAAAAATGAAACACAA
>JBBFMH010000050.1:675-10779 GCA_037478615.1 Hydrogenothermaceae bacterium | reverse complement strand
TTTTCACCTCTACCTTTTCCTTCCTATATTTTAACTCAAAGTATGTTATCAAAGATAAGAACATTAGAATAAAAGTAAAGTAGATATATGTTTTGTAAGCTGTGAAAAATGTTTTTTCATCATACAGATAAACAGTCTGAACTATAAAACCTCTCTCTTTTAGTGGAATATGGCTCTTTATAACTCCCACTGGATTTATAACTGCGGATACGCCAGTATTTGCCGCCCTTATAAAATATCTACCTGTTTCTATAGACCTTATCCTTGCCATCTCAAAATGCTGGTAAGGTGCAGATGTTTTTCCAAACCAACCATCGTTTGTAACATTAACTATCAGATTACCACCTTTATTTACAAAATCAGAGACAAAATCTGGGAATATAGATTCAAAACATATCAGAGACACTACTTTTAAATCTCGGTAATGTAGTATTTTTTGACTTTTCCCTTTTGTGAAATCAATTCCTTGAAGATATGTAAATACACTTTCTAAAACTTTACTCTTAAAAGGTGTGTATTCTCCAAAGGGAACCAACTTTATTTTGTTATAGTAATCCACATATCTGTGATTCTCATCTAATATAAACACAGAGTTATAAACTTTATCAACTTCCATCTCCGGAGTAAGTAAAACATTATCAAATCCTGTTATTATCGGAACATCTATATCCTTTATCTTCTCAAAAAAGTAGTCTTTTAGGGAGTTATCTATATACGGATATATTGGAATAGCAGACTCTGGAAGAATAATAAAATCTGGGTTATACCTCAACGACTGCTCCATCAGCTCTGTATATGTATCTATAACCTGTCTGTTGATCTCCGGAGTTGGGTTTAACTTTAAAGATTCATCTATATTCCCCTGTATAACCGCTACTTTTACAGATTTACCAATATCTCTGTAGTTGTCTATCCTAAATTGACCATATATGAAGATAGTAATAAAGACAAAAATTGTCAAAGTGGCTAAAATTATTGATTTTTTCTCTTTTACCCTAAACATTAAAAAGAAAACAACACTTGAAAATAAAACCATAAAAGATATGCCATACACACTGAAAAACGCCGTTATCTGTGCAAATGGATTGATGTAAGAAAGCATATAACCTGTCAAATTCCAAGGAAAGCCGTTAAAAGGAAAAAACTCCCTTGAAAATTCTAACAAAACCCATACAAATGGAGCAGTGAAGACAGCATTTAAACCATATCTGTTATACAAAAGTTTAACAGCGATAGCAAAGGGTAGAAAAACCCCGGCAGAGTAGCTTACTACAAATAAGCTAAAAAGTATTGAAGATAAAAAAAGGTTTATACCCCCATAGTAAGATATGGCATAGGTTATCCAGTAAAAAGATATAACAGAAAACACCAATCCAGTAATAAAGCTGTAAATAACAACCTTCTTCAAAGGATAGTCAGCTATAAATTTAAAAAGTATATAAAAGCCAATCAGAAAACAAAAGGGAACAAAGAAGTTAGGTAAGGATATGCCGAGAAAAATTCCGGTTAAGACTGATAAAAAGATATCTTTTTTTGTCATTTTGATAAATACTGGGATATATACTCTTTATATCCTATATCTTCAAGTTTTTCAGCTTTTGATTCAACCATATTTTTAAGACCTTCTTTATACTCTTTTAACTTTTTTGCTATATTTTCATCGGAGGTAGCAAGAATTGAAAGAGCTAAAAGTGCCGCATTTTCAGCATTATTTATTGCAACTGTTGCCACAGGAATACCTGCCGGCATCTGGACTATTGATAAAAGGGAGTCAAGTCCGTTTAAAGAAGATGTTTTTATAGGAACCCCTATAACCGGTAGATGTGTAAGTGATGCTACCATTCCCGGAAGATGTGCTGCTCCTCCAGCTCCCGCTATTATAACCTTTATACCTTTCTCTTCCGCCTCTTTTGCAAATCTATACATTCTGTCAGGTGTTCTGTGGGCTGACACTATAGTCAGATGATAGTTAACTTCAAATTTATCTAAAATTTCTGCTGCTTTACTCATAACTGGAAGGTCAGAATCACTACCCATTATTATGGCTATCATCCTTTATCTCTCCTTTAACTTTTAGTAAAGTTTTAACCTTTGTCATCTTTTGAAGTAATCTCTCTTTATTAAAATCAAGAATTGTTATATGCCCCATCTTACGAAGAGGAAATGTGTTCTTTTTACCGTATATATGAACATAAACGCCGTCAATCTCCATAACTTTATCTAAATTTTCATATATCGGTTTTCCTCTGTATCCTGGCTCTCCAAGAAGATTTAATGTTATTGCCGGAATATACTGGTATGTAGAACCCATCGGAAGTCCCGTAAGTATCCTTACAAGCTGCTCAAACTGACTTGTCTCACAGGCTTCTATAGTGTAGTGTCCGGAGTTGTGGGTTCTTGGGGCAACTTCATTTAAGAGTATTCTACCCTTTGAATCAAGAAACAACTCAACACCGAAAACACCTACTCCGTTTAGAGCTTCAACTGCAGAGATTGCTATGTTTTGAGCTTCTTTATAGTTGTCCTCATCTATATCAGCAGGAACTTTCAGATAGTCAAGTAAATTTCCTTCTGGATTGAATACCATCTGTGAAACCGGATAAACTTTTATATTACCATTTTTATCCCTTGCTACGATTATACCAAGCTCCTGCTGAACTTCCACATACTCCTCAACATAAGAAGGAGCATTTATAACCCTATTTAGATCTTCTACACTTTTTATTATCGTGACACCTCTACCATCATATCCACCTACTTTTACCTTCTGAACACATGGTATAAAATTTTTAATTTCTGAGATGTCTTCAACTTCCCAAAAGTTAGGAACAGGAATACCTTTACTTTTGAAAAATTTTCTCTGTCTGTATTTATCTTGTATAATCTCAAGGGTTTGTACTGAAGGAAAAACTTTATCTGTATCAAGATTCGTTTTTAAACTTTCAATTTTTATATGCTCTATTTCATAAGTTATAATATCGGACATCTGGTTAAGGTCTCTTAGGCCATCTGGGTCATCTACTTTTCCAACAATCTGCTTACAGATCATCGAAGCTGGGGCATCTGAAGATGGGTCTAAAACTACGACATTTAGTCCTAATTTCCTCGCTTCAACTCCTGTCATCTTTGCAAGTTGTCCACCACCTATAATCCCGATGGTAAAATCCGTAGGTTTAAATATACCCATTTTCACCTTCTACTTAAAATTTCCTTTAAATATTTTAAACTATAAAGCATATCAGATGTTAAAATCTTTACAAAAAGTTGGCTCGAATCTTTATTTAATCCTGACATATCACAGAAACTTTATGAAGAAAAAGGTGTGGATGGATTAAAGAATGCTATAGACTTGTATTAGATATTTTAAAAAGATTTGGAGATGATATATTTAGAGATAAACTCAAAAACGAGCCTTATGCCGAGTATTAGTAATATAAACCCGACTGCCTTTATCAAAAAATTATAAATACTGCTTTTTATAAATCTCTTAGAGCTATCTACAGATATAATTATGGCAATTTCCACAACTATAAAAGCGATAAAGAAGGATATAAAGAATAGTAAGGTTTTGAAGAATTCATCAGAATAAAAATTTATAGCCACCAAAAACCAGAAAAGATATGTGTATGGGTTAAACAGATTAACTACAAATCCTTTCAAAAATGCTGATGAAACTCCTTTTTTTGTGGAAACATCTTCAAACTGTTTGTGATGATATTTTAGATTTTTATACCCGAGATATATAAGTAAGATACCTCCTAAAAGGTAAAAAATCTCCACAATATCCTGAAAATTCTTACTTTGCTGATAAATCAAAAAATAAGATAAGAGAAATATTGGTATATCCGTAAACAAAGGAGATATTCCTACGGCAATTCCTTCCTTTTTACTATACTTCAAGGTTTCTGAAACCATAAGAGCGAAGATGGGACCAGGGGATATAGCAGCTGCAAAACCCAAGAAAATTCCGGATATTAGCAGTTTTAGCTCTTCCATTAATCCTCTGTATTATAAGATCTGTCTCCGGCGTCTCCTATTCCCGGAACTATATATCCTCTGTCATTTAAACCCCTATCTATCTCTCCTACAAAAAACTTCACATCTTCAAATTTTTTGATATTCTCTATCCCCATAGGAGATGCTATGACGTGTAAAGATTTTATCTTTTTAGGATTTTTTGATTTTATATAATCCAATGCCAAAGAGATGGATCCTCCTGTTGCAACCATTGGGTCAACTACTATAACTGTTTTATCTGTCAAATCAGGAACTCTCTTATAGTAAATTGTGCTCTGAAAAGTTTCTTCATCCCTCTTTATTCCCAGAAAAGCGGATTTAGCCGTAGGTAAAACTTCAAGACAACCTTCAAGCATAGGCAGTCCGGCTCTTAGTATCGCCACTATAACAAAGTTTTCTTCTATCAAGGTAGGATAAACCGTTTTCTCTAATGGAGTTTCAACATCTTTTACAACTGTCTCTTCATCTTTTAAAGCCTCAAAAAGAAGGATTTTTGCGATGTTTGACAGTGTTTTTCTAAAAATTTCAGATGATGTTTCCCTATCTCTGAGTTTAAAAACAAGTGTGTTAATCAGAGGATGCTCAACTTTTACAAAATTACCCAATTTACTACTCCAAGGTTAATTTTTGGTAAAATTTTATCATGAATTTTCTGGAAGGTTTAACTATGAGGAAAGTAGGATACATATACGATGAAATTTTTTTAAAACATGATACAGGCGTAAATCATCCAGAATCTCCTAAAAGGTTGATCTCTATAGATACATTTATACAGGATTTAAAGGATAAGTTAACATTGATTCCACCAAGAAGGGCTACAGTTAAAGAGATATCTATGGTTCATGACCCATACTATCCTCAGGAGATAATGGATTTCTGTTCTGCCGGTGGAGGATACTTAGACCCTGATACACATGTTGGAGAGTTCTCTTACGATGCTGCTATTACAGCTGTTGGGGCAGGATTGGAAGCCATAGATAGAATCAAAAGAGGTGAAGTTGAGAGGGTTTTCTGTGCAGTGAGACCTCCGGGACACCATGCCGAACATTCAAAGGCAATGGGATTTTGCATATTTAACAACATTGCAGTAGCAGCAAGGTATGCCCAGAAGCAGGGATATGAAAAGGTTTTTATTGTTGATTTTGATGCCCATCATGGAAACGGTACACAGAAAGCATTTTACGACGATGATACAGTGTTTTACTTCTCCACCCATGAGTATCCTTTCTATCCTGGGACAGGGTCAAAAGATGAGAAAGGGGTAGGGAAAGGTTACGGATACACTTACAATGTACCTTTACCTGCTGGCAGCTCCGACGATGTTTATATAGATATATACTCAAACACACTACCGAAGCTTGTGAAGGAGTTTGATCCGGATATAATTCTGGTATCGGCAGGCTACGATCTCCATGAAGATGACCCTTTAACATACCTTGAAGTATCAACGGAAGGTATAGGGGTTATAGTAGAAAATATCTTAAAATCTGCCGATGTTCCATTTTTATTTATGCTTGAAGGTGGATACAACCTGACAGCATTAGGAGAAAGTGTAAAGCTAACCATTCAAAAGATGTTAGAGGTTTGATTTGAAAAAATTGAAAGATGTTATAGTTGATGGTGTCATTTTAGCTGGATCAGAGGTTAATCTATCTGATATATCAGATAACTCTAAAAATGTAAAAGAAGGAAGTCTGTTTTTTGCAATAAAAGGAACAGCTGTAGATGGTCATAACTTTGTAAGAGAGGTTTTGGAAAAGGGAGCCTGTGGAGTTGTAGTCCAAGACAGACAGCTGGCGGATTTTTTAGTTAAAAACTACCCTGGGAAAGCTGTTGTACTCTCCGAAAACACGAGGAAAACTCTCTCTCTCTCTGCAAACAGATTTTTTGACGAGCCATCAAAAGGATTGAAAGTTATAGGAATAACAGGTACAAACGGAAAGACTTCTGTATCCAACATACTTGCACAGTTTTATGAATTTGCAGGCTGTAAAGTAGGAGTGATAGGAACTATAAATTACAGGATAGGAGATGAGGTTATATCAGCCGGACACACAACACCAGACCCTATTAACTGGTTTAAAACATTGAAGATATTTAAAGAAAAAGGGGCGGAAGTTGTAGTTGCAGAAGTTTCATCCCACGCCTTAGATCAGTATAGAGTTTACTCAACAGTTTTTGACGGAGGGATATTTACAAACTTAACCCAAGACCATCTTGATTACCATAGAAGTATGGAAGAGTATTTTAAGGCAAAAGAGAAACTCTTTTACCAAATCCTTGATTTTAACAAAAATCCGAAAGCATCCGTAAATTACGATGATGAGTACGGTAGAAAGATATACGAAAAATTTAAAGACAGCTTTAATATGATGTCTTACGGAAAAACATCACCAGATTTTAAGATAGAAGATATAAAGCTATCTTTAAGTGGGACAGAGTTTAGTTTTAAATACAGAGATAGGGAGGGAAAAGTTTATACCACATTGTTGGGAGAGTTTAACATCTATAACTTATCTGCCTCTTTATCCTATCTTCTGATAGATAACTTTGATGAGGGTTTTCTTGCAGAAAAGGCGAGATTTTTAAAACCTGTTAGAGGAAGATTTGAGGTTTTGTCAGAAAACGGAAAAACTGTTGTAGTTGACTATGCTCACACACCTGACGGAGTTGAGAAACTTTTAACTTCTATAAATCAGATTAAAAAGAGTAGGGTTATAACCATATTTGGAGCAGGAGGAAACAGAGATAAAACTAAAAGACCCATAATGGGAAAGATAGCAAAAAGTTTATCAGATATAGTTGTTATAACATCTGATAATCCGAGAAATGAAGATCCTATGGATATAATAAATGATATATTAAAAGGTATTGAAGATAAAACCAATGTTTTTGTCATTTCGGATAGAGAAGAAGCCATAAAGTTTGGTATAGAGATAGCTGGAGAGGGAGATGTAGTAGTTATCGCAGGTAAAGGTCATGAAACATATCAGATTATAAAGGATAAAATTCTACCTTTTGATGATTTAGAAATAGCAAAAAAATACCTAAGGAGAGATTATGTTTAGAGGAAAGGTTAGAAAGATACATTTTGTTGGAATTGGTGGTTCCGGAATGAACGGAATAGCGGAGCTTTTACTTAACCAAGGTTATACAATATCAGGTTCAGATATAAAGGAAAGTCAAACTACTCAAAGATTAAGAGAGTTAGGAGCAAAGATATACATAGGACACAGCGAAGAGAATGTAAAGGACGTAGATGTAGTTGTTTACTCTTCTGCTGTTAAGATGGATAATCCTGAGATAATGAAGGCAAAGAAACTTAACATACCTATAATACCAAGGGGGGAGATGCTTGCGGAGTTGATGAGATTCAAATACGGTATAGCAGTTGCCGGAAGTCACGGAAAAACAACAACAACCTCAATGATAGGGACAATATTAGGTAGGACCGGACTTGACCCTACTGTTGTAATCGGGGGAAAGCTGTCTGCCTTTGGAAGTAATGCAAAGTTAGGAAGAGGGGAGTTTTTGGTTGCCGAATCTGATGAAAGTGATGGCTCTTTTTTAAAACTTACACCTACAATAGTAACTATAAACAACATAGATTTAGAGCATCTGGGATTTTACAAAAACTTAGATGATATAAAGAATGCCTTTATAACTTTTGCAAACAAGGTTCCATTTTATGGAGCAGTTGCGGTTAATATAGATGATGAAAATGTTAAATCTATACTTCCTCACATTGAGAGAAAGATTATAAAATTTGGACTTTCAGATCAGGCTACTGTAAGAGCAACAAATTTAGAAGTAGTGGACGGAAGATATAAATTCAAAGTAGATGGATATTCTGATATACATCTCTCTATACCTGGAAAACATAATGTTTATAACGCCCTTGCATCTATATCAGTCTGTCTCGAGCTTGGTATTCCTTTCTGTGTGATAAAAGAGTCTCTTGAAAACTTTAAAAATGCAAATAGAAGATTTGAGATTAAGTATAGTGGTGATATAACAGTTATAGATGATTACGCCCATCACCCAACAGAGTTAAAAGCAACTTTATCGGCAGTAAAAGATTACTATCCAAACAGGAGAATAATTGCCGTATTTCAACCTCATAGGTACTCAAGGGTAGCTTCGTTGTTTGATGAGTTTGCAAACTCTTTTGACACTCCTGATATAGTCCTAATTACAGAGATATACTCGGCAGGAGAGACAGCTATAGAAGGAGTATCCGGGAAAAAATTGGTAGACAAAATAAGTGAAAAAAGGAAAAATGTCTTCTATGTAGAAGATTTAGAGGAAGCTAAGAAGTTTCTAACCGGTACAGTAAAAAAAGGTGATGTTATAATAACCCTCGGTGCAGGAAACATAACAACCCTATCAGACTTTATGGCAAAATATCTGTCTGAAAAATAGTTCTGTAAAAGAACGATTTTTATTAAAAATAGTTCGCCAAGAGAACTTTTTATTGAAAATTTTATTTTTTAGTTTTATAATAGAACCATTATGGTAAAACTGAGTAATGTTATAGAGCAGATTGAAATTATACATCAGAGGTTAGAATGTATCTCAGAAAAATCAGTACTTTACGATGTACCTTTTTTGTCCCATCTATACGGGATAACCATCTGAGAATAAAGAATGCTATATCAGGGCATCTTACATACTATTCTGTAGTTATGTTGTATTTTCTTTAAAGGAGGATTAAATGTTAGAGCATTTAAAACAGACTGATCCGGAAGTTTATGAGGCTTTTAGAAAGGAGTTTAAAAGACAGGAAGAACATCTTGAGATGATCGCTTCGGAAAATTACACATCTCAAGCAGTTATGGAAGCTCAGGGTAGTGTTTTAACCAACAAGTATGCTGAAGGTCTGCCCCACAAGAGATACTATGGTGGTTGTGAGTATGTTGATATAGTGGAAGATTTGGCTATTGAGAGATTGAAGAAAATATACGGTGCAGACCATGCTAATGTACAGCCACACTCTGGGTCTCAAGCTAACCAAGCAGTGTTTTTCTCCCAACTTCAACCGGGAGACACTATAATGGGAATGAGATTAGACCATGGAGGACATCTTACCCACGGTGCAAAAGTTAATATATCCGGAGTAGTGTTTAACTCGGTCCAATATGGATTAGATCCAAAAACGGAGCTTATAGATTACGATGAAGTTTACAGACTTGCAAAAGAGTATAAACCAAAATTGATAGTTGCTGGGGCTTCGGCTTATTCAAGGGTAATAGATTTTGCAAAATTCAGAGAGATAGCAGATGAAGTTGGAGCATTGCTTATGGTTGATATGGCTCATTACTCTGGACTTATAGCAGGTGGTGTATATCCAAACCCAGTTCCCTACTCTCATTTTGTAACATCAACAACCCATAAAACATTGAGAGGCCCAAGAGGTGGATTTATACTCTGTAAAGAGGAGTTTGCAAAAGATATAGATAAGTGGGTTTTCCCAAGGCTTCAAGGTGGTCCCCTCATGCATGTGATAGCGGCAAAAGCAGTTGCATTTAAAGAAGCTCTTACAGATGAGTTTAAAGAGTATGCAAGACAGGTTGTAAAAAATGCACAAGCTTTGGCAGAAGAGTTAAAAGCAGAAGGTTTAAGGATAGTTTCCGGAGGGACAGATTCCCATCTTATGCTTGTTGATCTAAGACCACTTAACGTAAAAGGAAATGTAGCAGAAGAAGCTCTTGGAAAGGCAAATATTACAGTTAACAAAAATGCCATACCTTATGATCCAGAAAAGCCTACTATCACATCTGGAATAAGACTTGGTACAGCAGCTCTAACAACAAGAGGAATGAAAGAAAATGATATGAGAAGAATAGCCAAGAATATAGTTAAAGTATTGAAAAACATAGATAATGAAAAAGTTATTCAAGAAGTGAAAGAGGATGTGTTATCACTTTGCAGTAAATATCCTCTCTATCCTGATTGGTTTAAAGATTACGGTTATGAAACCTAAGGTAATATCTCCTTTACTACCGGAAGTTTTTCAGATAAAAAAGCTTCTTCGCAGGCTAAACTTACATACAGTTTGCGAGGAAGCAAACTGCCCAAATATAGGAG
>JBBFMH010000050.1:0-665 GCA_037478615.1 Hydrogenothermaceae bacterium | reverse complement strand
TTATGATAATGGGAGATATCTGTACGAGAAACTGCCCATACTGTAATGTATCCCATGGAAAACCACTGCCTTTGGATAGAGAAGAACCTATAAAAATTGCTAAAGCTGTTAAAACCCTGGGACTTAAATATGTGGTTATAACATCTGTAGATAGAGATGACCTTGAAGATGGTGGATCTTCACATTTTGCAGAGGTAGTTTACAGAATAAGGGAAATCTCGGAAAATATAAAGATTGAACTTCTAATTCCAGATTTCAAAGGAAACGAAAAAGCTCTAAAAACTGTTATTCAATCAAAACCTGACGTTATTAATCACAACATAGAAACAGTAAAATTTCTTTACAAAAAAGTAAGACCCCAGGGGAATTATGAAAGGTCTATAAATCTGCTTAAAAGTATAAAGAATATAGAAAGTGATATAAAAACAAAATCAGGACTTATGGTAGGGTTGGGAGAAAGTTTTGAAGAAATTCTTGAACTTTTTAACGATTTGAAAGAAGCTAACGTAGATATCATTACAATAGGACAGTACTTACAACCATCAAAAAATCATCTTTCAGTTGAAAAATACTATTCCGATGAAGAGTTTGATATACTTAAAGAAGAAGCTATGAAAATTGGTTTTAAAGAAGTATTTTCTGGAAAACTCGTCAGAAGCTCCTAT
>JBBFMH010000049.1:0-10786 GCA_037478615.1 Hydrogenothermaceae bacterium | reverse complement strand
GTAGCATCTCAGATGGAAGATGCTACTGTCCTTTGGTATATTAGTTTTAAAAGTTTAAAGTGGTCCTCAGAAAGTCCCTTTTCCTTCACTAACTCTCTCTGTTTTTCTAAATTTACGAAATTTGTAATTCTTATTGCTTCGTGGGCATCTGCCTGTGTATTTTTAGATCTGTATACTCTTGGTTTTGAAGGTAGATATTCTTGAGAAAACTCTGTCTTTATGAGATCTCTTATACCTTTTATAGCTACCTCTGATATCCTTGTGCTGTCTGTTCTGTGGTAAGTTATCAGACCGCTTTCAAACAGGTCTTGGGCAAGTATCATCGTTTTTTCAGGAGGAAATCTTAAAACTGAGTTTGCTGTTTGTTGTAAGCTTGATGTGGTAAAAGGAGGTTTTGGAGACCTTTTTGATTTTTTCTTCTCTATACTTTTAACCGTAGCCTCTTCTGTATCTTTAATGTTTGAGTATATACTCTCCGCTTCTTCCCTGTTTTCAATCTTCTGTTTTTCGTATATAGCTGTGTATATGTTATTTTCTTTTAATATATCTGCCGTAATTATGTAGTAAGGAGTTGGTTTAAAGTTCTGTATCTCTATCTCTCTTTCAACTATAAGTCTGACTGCTGGAGATTGGACTCTACCGACACTGAACCTTCCACCTATCTCTTTCGATGCTATTGGGGAAAGAATATAACCTACAATTCTATCTCCTATCCTTCTTCCTAAGAAGGCATTAAATAGTCCAAAGTTTGTTTTATCAAACTCCGGAGCATCTTTTATCTTCTGGATGATATGGTCCTTCGTTATCTCGTGGAACTCCGGTCTCTTTACAGTTTTTGCTTTACCCTTAAGTTCCTCGTACATAAAGTATCCTATTGCGTACCCCTCTCTATCTGGGTCTGTTGCTATATAGACCTCCGCATTTTCGGCTAACTTTTTAATCTCGGATAGCATCTGTCTGTGTTTCTGTGATTTGATTACAAACTTTGGCTCATAACTTTTAAGGTCAACTCCCATATCTTTCTCAGGTAGGTCTTTAAAATGTCCTACCGTTGCCTTGACTACAAAATCCTTACCTAAAAAGTTAGATATCTCTTTTGCTTTTTTTGGTGATTCTACTATGACTATCTTCTTCATCTACTCTCCAAAATTTTAAGTGCTTCTTCTCTCTGTTTGCATGTGGCACACTCCCCACAAGGAGGCTCTGTGCCTTTATAACAGGAGTAAGTTTTTTCAAAAGGAACTCCCAAACTGTGTCCTAATTTTACTATATCAGCTTTACTCATTCCAAGAAATGGGGTAAAAATTTTAATCCGGTTTTTCCTCTTTGCAACCATAATAGAAGATGCATTTATAGCTGCTTCTGCAGAAGATACAAACTCTGCTCTACAGTCCGGATAAGGGGAATCAAGGGAGTGGACTCCTATACCTATATTTTCTATACCGTAAACATCTGCGTACGAGGCAGCTAAGGATAAGAATATCAGGTTTCTCATTGGGACTGTTGTTATAGGTGGTTCATCTGTGTAACTTTCTGAAGGGACTTCGATCTTTTCGTCTGTTAATGCGTTACTTCCCAAATCTTTAAGATGGGGTATAGTAGCTATGAAATGTTTTTCTACTTTTGCGATCTTGGCTATCTCCCTCGCATAGGAAAGCTCAATCTTATGTTTTTGACCGTAATCGAAAGATATAGCATACACCTTGTTAAACATCTCTTTTGAAAGCCATAGTAAAGTTGTACTGTCTATACCTCCGGACAGTAAAACTATAATATCTTCTCTTTTATGCAACATTTTCTCCCTTAGCTTTGTATTTTAGAAAACTCTCTATAAACTCATCAATATCTCCGTCCATAACAGCCTGTATATTCCCAGTTTCGTATCCTGTTCGTAAATCTTTAACCAACTGGTAAGGTTGGAACACATAAGACCTTATCTGACTACCCCAACTTATATCTTTCTTCTCTCCTTCAAGTTCCTTTTGTTTTTCTTTTTTCTTTTCAAGTTCTAACTGGTATAGTTTTGCTTTCAGCATATTCATAGCTTTTATCTTGTTTTGAAGTTGTGATCTCTCACTTTGACAAGCTACAACTATACCTGTGGGTATATGGGTTATCCTAACAGCAGAGTCTGTTTTATTAACGTGCTGTCCTCCTGCTCCACCTGCCCTGTATGTGTCTATTCTAAGGTCTTCTTCCTTTATCTCTATGTTTATATCTTCATCTATCTCCGGTATAACAGATACAGCCGCAAAGGATGTATGTCTTCTCTTATTCGCATCAAATGGAGATATTCTCACCAGTCTATGGACTCCCTGCTCACCTTTCAGATAGCCGTAAGCATAGGGACCTCTGATTATGACGGTAGTACTCTTTATCCCTGCAACATCATCAGGCTGGTAATCTACTATCTCTGTCTGATAACCTTTCTCCTCTGCCCATCTTAGATACATTCTAAGTAGCATCTGAGCCCAATCACAGGCTTCAACACCTCCAGATCCGGCTTGAACGGTAAGGATAGCATTCTTAGGGTCCATCTCGTCTGATAATAGACTGTCTATCTGAAGTTTTGTTATATATCTATCTAACTTTTCTAAATCTTTCTCTACTTCTGAGTAAAGCTCTTGGTCTTCTTCCATTTTGAGAAGTTCGATATAGTCCTTTATATCTTTTATCTTCTGCTCAGCAGATAAAAACTCTTGAAGTTTCTGATTTAACATATTTCTTCTTGAAGATATCTCTCCGGCTTTTTTCGGATCACTCCAGAAGTCAGACTTTCCCATCTCCCTATCTAACTCTTCTATCTGTTTCTGTAAGTTTTCAGGTTTAACAGCTTCCTTTATCAGTTCAAACTTATCTAAAATCTGTTCTAATTTTTCATTTAACACATCTACTATCATACTCTGCATTTCACCTCTTTATAGGATTATTCTATAATATATCAAATTTTTCAAGCTTTGGAAGATATATTATTTTTGCTTATAAAAAGTATGTTAAAGTGGTTGTCTTGCAAATGTTTATGTGTTCTTATTTTCAGAATTTTTAAACAGCCTCATATTATAATTGTAATAATAAATTTTGAGGTTATTAAAATGAAGATAGCTATGCCTGTAAAACCGAAGTCAGAAAGTTATGTATTATCTCCGGCTTTTGGTAAAGCAAAATTTTTCCTCATATACGATATGGATACAGAAAATTACGAGATTGTTGAAAACAAATATCTAAACGGTAGAGATGTTGCAAATCTTCTATCTGTAAATAAAGTTAATGTAGTTATTACAAACCATATAGGTGGTGGTGCTTACAAGCATCTTGTAGATTTAGGAATGAAAGCATTTTTTACAGAACTTAAAAACGAACCCTTTGAAAAAATTTTAGATGAGTTTAAAAGAGGTAATTTAAAAGAGATAACTCCACAGATGTTTATACTTCTTCCTCAACATGACCACCATCATTAATAATGAGGAGGGCTGTTTTATGAAAAAGGTAGTTGTCCTTGGTGGTGGAATTGCCGGTGTAGAAGCAGCTATCTTTTTGAGAAAGTATAAATTTGATGTAGAGGTTGTATCTGATAGAGATTACCTCTTTATTTATCCAATATCAATATGGATTCCCACAAAGGAGAAAAAATTTGAAGATGTAATACTCTCTCTTGAAGAACTTTCAAAAGCCCACGGTTTTAAATTCACAAAAAGCAAGGTTTCTCAAATAAATAGTGATGGTTTTACTCTTGAAGATGGTCAGATAAGGAGAGATTTTGATTATCTTGTGGTAGCCATAGGACAGGAAAAGCTGAAACATAAGGGAATAGAGTACACATACTCTATATGTGGAAAACCTGAGGAGAGTTTAAGGTATGCAGAAAGTTTGGATAACCTGATTAAGAAAGGAAAAGGTAAGTTGGCTTTTGGATTTGGTGGTAATCCAAAGGCAAAGGAGGCTGTGAGAGGTGGTCCGGTTTTTGAAGTTATGTTTAATGTTGATTACTATCTGAGGAAAAAAGGTGTAAGGGATAACTTTGATATAACATTTTTTGCTCCGATGGCAAAACCAGGAGAGAGACTTGGAGAATCAGCTCTTAAAATGATGGATATGATGTTTAAAAAGTTAAGGATAAACTCTATTACAGGTAAGAAGATAAATGAGTTTTTACCGGATGGTATATTGTTGGAAGACGGGACAAAGATAGAATCAGACCTTACATGTTTTGTTCCTGCCGGAGATGGACATCCAGCTGTAAAATCAGGAGATCTTCCTAAAACAGAAGCCGGATTTATAGTTATAGACAGATACAACAATGTAAAAGAGAATATATACGCAGTAGGCGACTGTGTAGCTTTGGAAGGTCCAGACTGGAAGGCAAAACAGGGCCATCTTGCCGAGGTTATGGCAAGAAATGTAGCCTACAATATAGCTCTGAGGGAAGGATTAGAAAAAGGAGAGCCTAAATCTTATATAGAACATATAAATATACTCTGTCTTATGGATATGGGAAACGGAGGAGGACTTGCTTACAGAGATGACAAAAGAGCAATGCTCTTACCTCTTCCGATAGTGGGACACTGGATGAAAAAAGGTTGGGGACTGTACTATAAACTATCTAAACTCGGTAAAATCCCAAGATTACCTGGAATGTAGTAAAAAAATGCCGACAAAGAGGATACATTAAAGAGTATAATTTTTTAAAATTTTTTTACGGAGCCGTTGAATGATTAAGGATATTTTTGAAGTTAAAAAACCACTTATCTGCTACTTTATGGCAGGATATCCATCTGTTGAAGATAGTGTTAAAACAGCTTTTACACTTATAGAGAACGGTGCAGATATACTCGAGGTTGGCTTTCCATTCTCAGACCCGGTTGCAGATGGTCCAACAATTCAAGTTGCCCATGAGAAAGCAGTCAAAGATGGTATAACTCCTTTAAAAGTCTTTGAGATAACAAGGAAGATAAAGGATAGATATCCAGATGTTCCTCTAATAGGTATGACTTACTACAATCCTATCTTTAAAACTGGGGAAGAGAAATTCTGTAATATGGCAAAAGAAAGTGGATTAGATGGGTTTATCGTCCCCGATTTACCTCCGGAAGAGGCGGAAGGTTTTAGGAGAGTTGCAAACAGTTTAGGTCTATCTGTTATATTTTTACTTGCTCCTACTTCTGATGAAAACAGGATTAAACTTATATCTTCAATGTCTGATGACTTTATATACTATGTATCCTTAACTGGAATTACCGGAGAGAGGGATACACTACCTTGGGAAGAGTTGAAACAGAAGATCTCTCAGATAAAAAGTATCACAGATAAAAAAGTTGCGGTGGGATTTGGAGTATCAAAGAAGGAACATACTCAGATACTATCAAAAATAGCAGATGGGATAATAGTAGGCAGTTCGGTTGTGAAACTTCAAGGTAAATCTGATTTTGAAGGTATTAAGAATCTTGTCAAGGATCTGAAAGAGGGAATGGGATGATAGCAGTTGTAGATTACGGAATGGGAAATTTAAGAAGTGTACAAAAAGCCCTTGAAAAAGTTGGGATTAACGCTGTTATAACCTCCAATCCTGAAGATTTAGATAAAGCGGAAGGTATAGTTGTTCCAGGAGTTGGAGCTTTTGCAGATGCTATGCACAATTTAGACAGACTTGGTTTAAAAGAGAAGATACTGAAAAATATAGAGTCTGGAAAACCGTATCTTGGAATATGTTTAGGACTTCAACTTCTCTTCGAGTACGGATATGAGTTTGGAGAACATGAAGGTTTAGGTGTATTAAAAGGGTCTGTTGTCAGATTTGATGAAAAACTTGATATAAAAATTCCCCATATGGGATGGAATCAAATCTGGATAAAGAAAGACAGTAAAATCTTTGAAGGTATAAACAATGGGGAGTTTTTCTACTTCGTCCATTCATACTACGGAAAACCAGAAAACTCTAAGGTTATAGCATCAACTACAGATTACGGTATAGAGTTTTGCTCTGCTGTTGAGATTGATAACATCTGGGCTGTTCAGTTTCATCCTGAAAAGAGCCAGCAAGCTGGACTTAAACTTCTATCAAACTTCAAAAATTTTGTTTATAGATGAGTGGTTTTTCGGAGTTTCTGAAAAAAAGCATAGATGAGATAAAGGAGAAAGGTCTTTATAGACAGAGAGTAGTTTTTCCACCTGATATCGTTGATTTTGCATCAAATGATTATCTGGGATTAAAAGACAGCAGAGATACTAAGGAAAAGTTGTGTAAATTTATAGATAAACTGTTTCTGGGAAGTGGAGCATCTGCTCTCATCTCGGGATACCATAACATTCAGAAAGAACTGGAGGAGTTCTTAGCAGATTTTAAGCAGACCGAAGACTGTTTAGTTGTTGGAAGTGGTTATATGGCTAATGTTGGATTAATTCAAGCCATAGCCAGAGAAGAAGATGTTATATTCAGTGATGAACTTAATCATGCATCTATAATAGATGGAATAAGGTTATCAAAAGCAAAAAAAGTTATATATAGACACTGTGATGTTGAAGATTTAGAGAGAAAAATCAAAATTTATAATGTAAGGGGAAGGAGAATAGTTATAACAGATGGCGTTTTTAGTATGGATGGAGATATAGCACCTCTTGATAAAATCGTTGAGATCTGCAATAGATATGATGCTGTTTTAGTAATAGATGAAGCCCATTCAACGGGAGTTTTAGGTAAGGAGGGAAGAGGGACTTTAAACTTCTTTGGAATAAAACCAGCTGAAAATATAATACAGATGGGAACGTTGTCAAAAGCAGTTGGAAGTTATGGAGCATTTATATGTGGCTCAAAACTACTTATAGAGTATTTGGTAAATAAGATGAGGTCTGTTATATTTACAACTGCTCTGTCACCTATACAAAACTTTATATCCCTTGAAAATTTGAAACTTTTAAAAAATGAAGAATTTAGGAGAAAAAAACTTTTTGAAAATTTGGAGTTTTTTGTAAAAAAAGCACAAAAGTTAGAGTTGAGTATAAACTACCATGGCACTCCTATACTTACCTACATAGTTGGAGATGAGAAGAAGGTGATAGATTTAAGGGATAAACTTTTAGAGAAAGGTGTATTTGTAGGAGCCGTAAGACCACCAACTGTCCCACCAGGAACATCGAGAATCAGGATAACAGTATCATCTAAACACTCTTTTCAGGACATAGAAAAACTACTTTTTATGTTATAATTGGTTTTAGAAGATATAAATCTTTTCTTTGGGGTTAATTATGCTTAAATTTTTAAGCTGTGCCCATATTTCAGAAAGCAAAAGGGATAAAGATATTATCACGGCATTAAAGTTAAAATTAGAATCTGTATTAGAACAGAAGATTGAACTTATAATTCCAAACAGCTATAAAGAGGAGCAGATATACTTAGAAGATCCTAATATTGATCTGATTTTTGTAGATCCATTGACAGCATACAGGAAGATAGAAGAGGGTTATAAACTATTTAAAATAAAAGATATTAAAAAGGAAAAGTTTCTTTTAGTAGGTAGACAGAAAGAGAGAGATAATGTTTTAATAACAGCATCTCTTTTTGAAGCTTATTTTGTATCTCTACTCCTTTTTAAAGAGTTTGATCTACTTAAGGAAATTATATCTTATACAGATTCTCAGAGAGAGAGCTACCTTAAAGTTATTAAAGGTGAAGCCGATATTACAGTTTTGTATAGAGAGAGTTTTAACACTCTTTCGAAAGAGTTTGGAGAACTTCCAATTTTGAAAGAGATAGAGTCTCCTTTTTACCATTATTTAGTTATTAGTAAAAATCTATATGAAAAGTTTAAAGATAGACTAGATAAAGTAGATAATATTAAGCCTATTTCTGATGAAGAGATAGATCGTCTATATGAATTTACAGTCCATCTATCCGAAACTTTTAAAGTGAAACAGTTTTTTGATATCGCCAAATTTACGATAGAAAATCCCCATACAGGACTTATTCTATACAGAGATAAGATAGTTTATGCAACCAAATCAGCGACGGATATTTTGGGATTTTCTTTCGAAGAGTTTCTTAATATGTCTCTACTTGATATTATTGCAGATGAAGACCTTAAAGATGAAATTGAGGATATTGTAGAAAGAAGATTGAAGGGGGAGTTGTTTGACAAGATATATCCGGCTGTAAAAGTTAAAACAAAGGATGGAAATATAAAATATGTTAGAGTTTTTTCAAGGACAGTCCTATTTGAAAGTAAGTATCATGGTATTATACTTTTCCAAGATATAACAAAGGAAGTTCTGTATCAGAAGTTATATAAAGCTCTGAGAGATATAAACAGATCTATCACAACTGTTCTAATAGAAGAAGATCTATTCCAAAATGTCTGTCAATCTTTAATACAAAATCTCGATGTTAAATATGCTTGGATAGGTGTTATAAATGATAAAACCAGAACATATAGCAAGATATACAGTTGTGGGGAAGGAGAAGGTTATCTTGATAAAATTGAAGTTTTTGAAGGGGGAAAGTTGCCGCTATTAAACTCTTCAACAAAGTCTTATGTTGAAGGAAAGATCATAACAAACTTATCTACGGAAGGTATGCCTTTAAGCGATAGTAGAACATATATGCTTGAGAGAGGATTTCTATCTTCTACGGCAATTCCAATTATGAAAAAAGATAAAGTCTATGCAGTTTTAAATATATATTCAACTATACCTTACTTTTTTGAGGAGAAAACTATACTTGAAGAGATAAAACATGATATGAGTTTTGCCCTTAATAAGATAGATACAAAAAGAAAAAGCATATTACTGGAAAAAGCATTTTCAAAATCTTCGGAATGGTTGTTAATAACTGATGAATATGGAAACATTGAATATGTAAATGATTATATTGTATCTCTAACTGGATACACATGGGAAGAGTTAGTAGGGAAAAATCCAAGAATATTTAAATCAGGGTATCATCAGCCGGAATTTTACAAAAAACTATGGGATACCATAAAAAGTGGAAAAGAGTTTGAAGCCATTTTTGTAAACAGAAAGAAAAATGGAGAGATGTTTTATATTGAGGAAAAGATTATTCCGGTGAAATTTGAAGGGAATGTTGTTAAATATGTCTCTATTGGAAGAGATTTAACATTGGAAAAAAGGCTTTTAGAGGAAAATGAAAAGTTAAGATACTTTGATATTTTAACCGGATTATATAATCTGAGCGGTTTTGCTGCTCAGGTAGAAAACTATCTGTCTGTTAATTATGATGAGATATCTTCTCTGATACTTCTGGACATAGCTAATTTCTCTTATATAAACAAAACGTACGGTGTTGAGATTGGAGATGAAGTTTTGAGATCTATTGGAGAGTCTTTAAGGAATCACTTTAAGAGAGATGATATAATCGGTAGAGTTGGTGGAGATGAGTTTGCTATCTTTTCAAAGAATCTGAAAAGTAGGGAAAGTTTATTTTTATTAATAGAGAGAGTTAAAGATATACTTGATAGAGATAATGTGTTTACCATTTCCGGAGAGAATATAAATCTTTCTATAAACGGGGCTATTGTAGTGTTTCCAGATGACGGAAGAACGTTTAAAGAGTTAATTCAAAATGCAAGTATAACATTAAAGGTAGCAAAGGAAGAAGGCGAAAATGTAATAAAGTTATTTAACAAAAATATAGAAGAGAAGATAAAATCTCTTTTCCATGTGGAGAACTTATTGGTTAAAGCGGTTAAAGAAAGGTTATTCATCTTTCATTATCAGCCCTACTTTGATATGAACTCTGGAAAAATTGCTGGATTTGAGGCTCTCGTAAGAATAAAAGACAGAGATGGAAATATTTACTATCCGAAAGACTTTATAGATCAACTTGAAAGATCATATTATCTGTCGGACTTTACAGATTGGGCTATAAAAGAAATTACCTCAAAAATAAATGTTTGGAAAAAATCTATAGGAATAAATATCTCTGCCAGAACATTTAAAGACCCTAAATTTGTGGAAAAGATAAGAGAAAATGCAAAAAATTTAGATATGCCACTTATCGTAGAGATAACAGAGAGGCTGTATATGGAAGACCCACAACACTCTCACGAAGTGATAAAAGAACTAAAAGAGTGTAAAAACGTAAAGATTGCCATAGATGATTTTGGCACAGGATACTCTTCTCTTTCATACCTTAAAGATATACAAGCAGATATACTGAAGATAGATATCTCCTTTGTGAGAGCTATGGTAGATGATGAAAAATCAAGGATAATTGTAAATACAATTATTAACTTAGCAAAAGAACTTGGTATGAAAACTCTTGCGGAAGGTGTAGAAACTCAGATTCAATACAACATGCTTAAAGAGATGAATGTAGATTATGTTCAAGGCTTTTTACTCTCAAAGCCTCTTCCTGAGGAGTTTGTAGAGAAGATAGTTAATTTATAATCATTGCAACTTTTAGTTAAAGCGGTTATCTTTATATACAAAGTTAAATAGGAGGTAATGTAGATGAAATATCTAAAGAGAGAAGAGGCACCTTTAACAGAGTCCCAGTGGCAACAGATAGATAAAGTTGTTGTTGATACTGCGAGAAAAACATTGGTGGGAAGAAGGTTTATAGAGATTACCGGACCTTTTGACCCATCTGTTCAATTTACCACGATAGACAGTATAGATGTGGGAGATACCGGAGCATGTGGACTTTTTGGAGAAACAGAGTGTGGTGTTGTTAAAGTCAAAGAGAGAAAGTATGCACCTTTACCCATTATATACAAAGATTTTAAATATCACTGGAGAGATATTGAGACAGCCAATAAGTTAGGATTAGGATTAGATA
>JBBFMH010000048.1:0-10962 GCA_037478615.1 Hydrogenothermaceae bacterium | reverse complement strand
TTTGGAAGATAAGTTCCTTATTTCTCCCCAAACCTTGGAAAAGATTATTGAAATTCTGATTATAAGAGGTTATATAGATTACAACAAAAGAAAAAAACTATACACACTCGGAATAAAAAACTTTGAACTGGGACAGTCCTATCTTTTACATGGAGAGATAAGAAGACAGGCAAGGCCTTACCTTCAGAAACTTGCTGCTGAGTTTAATGAAAATGTGTATCTTGCAGCAAGAAGTAATTTTGAAATAGTCTATATAGATGCGTATGAAGTCAACAGAAATGTTGTGGTTAAATCCAGAGTTGGAAGACTGTTGCCTATGTATGCATCAGCTTCCGGTAAAATTCACCTTGCCTATATGGATAAAGAAGATGTAGAGGAGTTTTTTAAAGAGGTTAAACTTGAGAAATTTACGGAAAATACGATTACGGACAAAGAAAAACTCCTTCAGGAAATTGAAGAAACAAGGAAGAGAGGTTATGCTGTAGATAACGAGGAGTGGGAAAAGGAAGTAAGATGTATATCTGTCCCTGTAAGAAACTACACCGGAGATGTTGTAGCTGCTATAACTTTATCTGCTCCTTCTTTTAGACTGCCTTTTAATCTCCTTCACGGAAAGATGAAAGACCTATTCTTAGAGGCATCTAATGAGCTATCGGAAAAGTTAGGCTACTCAAAGGAAATCCAACTATGAGAGAATCTCTGATAAATCATACAGTTAATCTTGTTAAAATTAACTCTGTTATAGGAAATGAAAGAGAGATAGCAGATTTTGTTGAAAATTTTTTAAAAAATTATTTGAAGAATGTTATAAGATTCAGTAATTCCCTGATAGCTTATTCTGATTTTGATAAAAGTAAAAAAACTGTATGTTTGTTGGGACATCTTGATACGGTTCCGGGAAGTAATGACTTTACCGGTCAGATTGTAGATGGCAAGATTTACGGACTTGGTGCCAGTGATATGAAAGGTGGACTGGCTGTTATGATGTCTCTTATTGAGTTTTTTAATCATAGAGAGAGTGAATACAATCTTATGTATGTTTTCTACGAGAAAGAGGAAGGCCCGTATGAAGATAATGGTTTGGAGCCTCTTTTGAAAAATTTTGATATTATCCAAAAATCAGATTTAGTTTTTGCATTGGAACCAACAAATAACAGCATACAGATGGGTTGTCTTGGAACTATGCATGCTTGGGTTGTATTTAAAGGAAAGAGAGCTCACTCTGCAAGACCTTGGGAGGGAGATAATGCTATCCACAAAGCCCATAGGTTGCTCAAAAAGCTAGCTGAATTTGATAGGATTGAGTATGATTTTGATGGGCTTAAGTACTATGAGGTTATGAACGCTACGATGTGTCAATTTTCCGGAGGAAGAAACATAATTCCGGAGGAGTTCAGACTTAACATAAATTACAGGTTTGCTCCCGGTAAATCAATTGAAGAAGCAAAAGAAGATTTCTTGAAGTTTGTTGGAGAAGATGTGGAAGTTGAGTTTACAGATCTTTCTCCATCCGGAAAGGTTTGTAAAGATAACCCTATACTTAAAGATTTTATAAGTAGATACAGTTTGAAAGTTGAAGCAAAGCAGGCATGGACAGACGTTGGAAGATTAAGTCAGTATGGTATAGATGCTGTAAATTTCGGACCTGGAGATCCTGCCCAAGCCCATCAGAGAAATGAGTATATACCTGTGGATAATCTCGTAAAATCTTTTGAAATTTTTAGTGATTTTCTTCTAAAGAAGAGTTAAGCTGATTAAATCCATCATAACTGTATCTTAAGACTGACAGAATCATCAAAAAAACTGTTAATGTTATCAGTCCGTCGTATAGATATAGATCAAAAAATTTTGAATTTATATTAATTAACAACACATAAACGACTGTGGCAATCTGCAAAAATGTAGTTGCTTTACCGAAAATAGAAGGACTTACTTTCAAATTCCCCTTAATCAGATATATAAGAAAACTTCCTACTAAAATGTAAGCATCTCTTGATATTACAAGAACAACAAACCAAAAAGGAAATTTAAATGTAAGTTGACTGTTGTAGATGAATATAAAAGCAGATAGTAAAAGTGTTTTATCTGCTATTGGGTCAACTATCTTTCCAAACTGTGTTATCTCATTTCTCTTCCTTGCTATGTATCCATCTAAAGCATCTGTTAGTCCGGCTATTACGAAAACTATGAGAGCGTAAAGTGGTTGAGAGTATCCGATGAGTATTATAAAAACAGGAACTAAGAATATTCTCAATAGGGTTAGTTTGTTAGCAAGTCCCATTTTTAACCTTTTGGACTATTTTTGTGGTTGATGTGTCATAGACAAAATCTATCGTATAAACTTTACCTCCGTAGGACATAACAAAATCTGCTCCCACTATATTCTCTATCTTCCAATCTCCACCTTTCACTAACACATCAGGCTTTATTTCTTTTATAAGTCTCTCCGGAGTGTCTTCTTCAAATATAATAACCATATCTACAGGTTTTAAAGCTTCAAGAACTCTTTTCCTCTGCTCTTGTGGATTTACAGGTCTTCCATCTCCTTTTAATCTTCTTACGGACTCATCACTGTTTAAACCTACTATCAAAAAATCTCCCAATGATTTCGCCTTTTGAAGGTAGTCAACATGTCCAGCATGGATAATATCAAAACAGCCGTTAGTAAAAACTATCTTCTTCCCTTCCTTTTTTAATTTATTTACAACATCAATGTAGTTTTCCATCTTTACTCCTTGGGAAAATTACTAAAAAGTTAAGGAAAAATATGGGAAATGATATGAGAAAGTAAATGCTGTTTTTGTAAATCAGAGATAATATAAACCCTAAGATAGCCGGTGTGTAAGATATAAGAACCTTCTTCTTAAAATCAACCTCTTTAAAGAATATAAGAGTAGCCGGAGTTATTGAAGTAAGAATAATAATGTAAAAACCAAGGTTGTCTAAGTTATGTTTCACTGGGATTTTCAGTATAATTAGTATGGCGAAGAAGATGATAACACCAAAAAGTCCTGCAAAGTATAACTTTCTCTTCTCTATCAAACTCATTTTTCTAACTTACTCTTTAGTTTCTCAAACTCTTTTACGATGTTCTCGTAATGTTTAAGTAACTTCTTTGCATCTTCTGTAAGAGTAGACCCACCTCTCGTATAACCTCCTCTTTGGCTCTCAACAAGTTTTTTACCTAATCTCTCTTCCATAGCTCTTATGTAGTGGAGTGCTTTTCTGTAGCTTATGTTAAGCATCTTAGATGCGTGTAAAATTGAGCCTGTTTCATCAATATATTTCAGTAAAAGCTCCCTACCTTGACCCATAATAATCTCACCATCTTTTTCAAGCCAAACTTTGTATTTTACCTCAATCTTTACCTTTCTCTTCCTCATGATCAACCTCCAAAGTATAGTTGTCTTATAAACTCTCCAAAGAAGATGTACAAAGTACCAGCTAAAGCCAGAAAAGGTCCAAAAGGTATCTCATAATGAAAGTCTTTCTTAGACAGTTTTATAAAAGCTATGCCTACAATTGCTCCCACTAATGACCCGAAGAAAATTGTAAATAATGCACCAAACCAGCCTGTGTAGGCCCCTACAAATGCAAGAAGTTTTACATCTCCCATTCCAAGACCTTCTATACCTCTGTATTTTAGATACAGATAAGCAATAGCAAACAGAAAACCGGCACCAACTAAGCTTCCCAACACAGCATCAATTATAGACTCAAAACTTGAAAGTTTTATAGCTTTTACTATAGAAAATATTAAACCTACAAACAGACCTGAAAAATTTATCTGATCAGGAATGATTTTAAACTCTAAATCTATAAAACTGAGAGCTATCATACTGCACACAAAATAAAAGTAAAATAGAAACTCAAGGTCAAAACCGAATTTAAGATAAGTAGCAACAGCCATAACCCCTGTTAAAAGCTCCACTACCGGATATTTAATTCCTATCTTGGCTTCACAGAATCTACATTTACCTTTAAGAAGTAGGTAAGAGACTATTGGGATGTTGTCATACCACTTTATCCTATTCTTACAGTTAGGACATGTTGAAGGGGGATAAACTACACTCATATCCCTCGGCATTCTATATATTACCACATTTAGAAAACTTCCTACTGATAGTCCAAGTATGAAAATTGCTAAAATCTTTACTGTTTCATAAATTTCCATTTTTACTTCCTTTCCTCTCCAAATTTTCTGTAAATACAACTATCAATCTCACTAAAGCTAAAGCAACTATAGCTATCACAAATTTATAAGTATCTATATTTTCACCCTCTGCCGAAGATATTAAAACAGATCTTATTGAGCTTGCTATGGCTGTATCTACAAACAGATTCACAGATATCTTTCCACCTCTTATAAGCTCTATCTCAGCCTTTAATAAAGAAGACAGGGGCCAAAGTAGTATTGCTGTTCCAAATAGTCTCAAAGCACTGGAGCTTATATTCTTCTTAAACTCAACAATGTTCTTTATAAGATTAACAACATCGTGGATAAACCAAGCAAACAGAGATATTGCGACAAAAACAATAAGTATAGCCAAAAATAGATGTATGATTCTGTCAAAATTTTCCAAAAAGTTTATAAGACTATTATCTAAATTGGAAATTTTCTCCCCAAGTTTTGATAATAAAAATCTAATCTTTCTTCTCAACTTCCCTCTCTTGTCTTTTAAGTTCTTCTTCTAACTCTTTTTTTAATGCTTGTCCTTTTTTTACGAGAAAAATTATCTGAAAAGTGGTAAAGCCAATCAGCACAGCTATTATACCTTCAAATTTACCTAATACGTATCCTATAAGTGCAGCACCTATAGGAAAAGGAAGTCTTACGATCATACTCATGAGAACCTTACTTTTTTCAGTCCCATATACACCTATACTTTTCCACATATGCCAGAAATATATAACACCGGAAATAAACCCAAGGATAAATAGAGGTATGTATATTATCAGATTAGCCAAATTTAAACCTCTGTAGTTATTAAGTATAACTATTTTAACATTTTTATAACTTTTAATTATGCTATAATTTTGAATAAATACCTACTTTGAGGAATTAGATATGGATAAGAAAAAAGTTGAGAAGTTTAGAAAGTTGTTAATTCAAAAGAGAGCTCAGATTTTAGAGAGATTTTTTAAGCAGGAAGAAACTGAAAAAGTTTTAACATATCAATCAGCGGAACCAAGAGATATAGAAGAATATGCTTTGATTGATATTACAGAGGAGATTTTAGGACAGCTTGAAGACATAGAGATAGAGATACTAAATCAGATAGATAAAGCTCTTGAAAGTATAGAAAATGGGAGTTATGGAATATGTGAAGTATGCGGAAAGGAGATAGAGGAAGAAAGGCTTGAAGCTATTCCTTGGACTACCCTTTGTATAGAGCATGCACAGGAGTTGGATCAGATGAAAGCTACACCTGATACGAGATATAAAGAATACTTTGATAATCTCTTAACAAGAGAAAAACCAACTTCAGAAGAAGAGGCAGGAGAGCTTTAATGAGATTGTGGGAAAGAAGTTTAAAAGAGTTATCAGAATTAGTTAGAAAGAAAGAAGTTAAACCTTCTGAGATTGTAGAATCAGTTATAGATAGAAAGAATCAAGTGGAAAGTAAGATAAAAGCTTTTGTCACTTCTACAGATGAGATAGCTTTAGATCAGGCAAAGAGAAGAGATGAAGAGATAACTAAATTAGAGAACATACCGGCTCTTTACGGCTTACCTATTACGATAAAAGATAATATCTCTACAACGGGTATAAGGACTACATGCTCTTCAAAGATACTTGAAAATTTTGTTCCTGTTTATGATGCAACTGTTATAGAGAAACTGACATCCCAAGGTTATGTAATATTCGGTAAAACAAATTTAGATGAGTTTGCTATGGGGTCTTCAACGGAAAATTCTGCATTTTTCACTACCAGAAATCCTTGGGATTTAGAGAGAGTACCCGGTGGGTCTTCCGGGGGGTCTGCTGCAGCTGTTGCAAGTGGACAAGCTGTTGCTTCCCTTGGGTCTGATACCGGAGGTTCTATAAGACAGCCTGCAGCTTTCTGTGGTGTTGTTGGATTGAAACCGACTTACGGCAGAGTTTCAAGATACGGACTTGTTGCCTTTGCTTCTTCCCTTGACCAGATAGGTCCTATAACAAGAACAGTAGAAGATGCAGCAATACTTATGAATGTTATATCCGGAAAAGATCCAAGAGACTCCACATCAAAGGATGTTCCTGTAGAAGATTTTACCCAGTTTCTAAACAGAGATATAAAAGGTTTAAAAATTGGTATTCCAAAAGAGTACTTTCCAGAAGATTTAGATAGTCAGATAAGGGATAAAATTCTTAATGTTGTTAAACAACTTGAAAAGGAGGGAGCTGTTGTAGAGGAAATATCGCTTCCTTACACAAAGTACGCCATAGAGACGTATTACATCATAGCTCCTTCCGAGGCTTCATCTAACCTTGCAAGATTTGACGGTGTTAGATACGGATACAGGGCAAAAGATTATTCTGACCTTGAAGAGATGTATTCAAAAACAAGAGATGAAGGTTTTGGTCCAGAGGTAAAGAGAAGAATAATGATAGGAACATACGTTTTATCTTCCGGATACTATGATGCTTACTACATAAAGGCTCAGAAGGTAAGAACTTTGATATATAAAGATTTTATGAATGCTTTTGAAAATGTAGATCTGATTATCACTCCTACTACTCCGGATGTTGCATTCAAAATCGGAGAGAAATCTTCTGACCCAATACAGATGTATCTATCAGATATATTTACGGTTTCAGTAAATCTTGCCACTGTGCCGGCTATAAGTGTACCCTGCGGTCTAAAGGACAATCTACCGATAGGACTTCAGATAATAGGAAAACCATTTGACGAAGCCACTATACTAAACGTGGCAAAGAAAGTAGAGGATTTGGCTGGTTACAAACTCCAATTTTTTGATTACTCAACAGCCTAAATTATTAATAATGTTTCATTTTATCCACCTGTATGTAGCAAATTTTTGGGGGTACAACCCCCCTTTACGCCTACTCTTTAAATCTACCTCTTAGTCTTTTGGCAACTTCCACCATATTCTTTAGAGCAGGGATTACCTCTTCCCACTTTCTTGTTTTTAAGCCACAGTCTGGATTTATCCAGAAAAGATTTTTATCTATAACTTTCAATGCCCTTAGAGCTATCTCTTCCATCTCTTCAACAGAGGGTATCCTTGGAGAATGAATATCATAAACACCAAGTCCTATACCGTGATCATAGTTAAATCTCTCAAAAGCCTCTAATATATCTCCTTTACTTCTTGAAGCCTCTATTGAGATAACATCTGCATCCATTTTATGGATATACTCTATAATCTCATCAAACTCTGAATAGCACATATGGGTATGTATCTGAGTTGTATCCTTAACATCGTAATGGGTAAGTCTAAAGGATTTAACAGCCCAGTTTAGATAGTGAGATTGTTTATCTCTCTTTAAAGGTAAACCTTCCCTAAATGCTGGTTCGTCTATCTGTATTATCTTTATTCCAGATTTCTCAAGGTCTAACACCTCTTCCCTTAGGGATAGAGCTATCTGATATGATATCTCTTCCTTAGGTATGTCTTTTCTGTAAAAAGACCAGTTTAAAATAGTTACAGGACCAGTTAGCATACCTTTTACAGGTTTTTCTGTTAAACTTTGAGCGTACAGTATCTCTCTTAACGTCATAGGGGCTGGTCTTGATACATCTCCGTAGATGATAGGAGGTCTTACACATCTTGAGCCGTAAGACTGAACCCAGCCGTTCTTTGTAAAAGCAAATCCTTTAAGTTTTTCTCCAAAGAATTCAACCATATCTGTCCTTTCAAACTCACCATGGACGAAGACGTCAACTCCTATATCTTGTTGTACCTTTACAGCATACTCTATCTGTGAGTTTATATACCTTTCATAATCTTCTTTTGATAATCTTCCGGCCCTATAATCTGCTCTTACTTTTCTTAACTCCTTTGTTTGAGGAAAACTGCCTATTGTAGTGGTTGGAAATAGGGGAAGTTTAAGTATGTTGTTCTGTTTTTTGTACCTTTCCCTAAACTCTGTCTGTCTCTTTATATCTATATTTTTTATCTCTTCTATCTGCTGTCGTAGAGTTTGGTTTTTGTAGCTTTCAAAGAACTGTTTGAGATTTGATTTTGGAGTTCTTTCTTTACCTTCTATAATGTTTTTAAGTGTGTGAAGCTCCTCTAACCTTTCATCAGCGAAGGATAAAACCTGTATTAAATCTTCTGGGAGGTGACCCTTTTCATCTTCTACTGTAATCGGTAGATGGAATAGTGGAGATGAGTTTGAAAGGATAATATTCTCCGGATTTACTGTTTTTTCCAGAACTTTCACTATCTGGAGAGTTTCTTCAAAATCTGTTTTCCATATGTCTCTACCGGATATAACTCCCGCAACCAATACCTTATCAGAAGGATACCCAAACTTTTGGATGTTATCCAGGTTATCTTTACCAAGAATAAAATCTAAACCTACTCCATAAACCGGAAGATTGTACACAAAGTCCTTGTAGTAAGACAAACTTTCATAGTAAGTCTGAACTATGATCTTAAGAGAAGACAGATTTTCCTCTATCTTTTGATAAACTTTAACTACTAAATCTCTCTCTTTTTCGGATAAATCGAGAACAAGTGCAGGTTCATCAAGTTGTACAATTTCACAACCTTCCCTCTCTAACTCTTTGAGTATGTGGATATAACAGTCTGCTATTATATTTAGAAATCCGTTAAACTTTGGACTTATGTTGGCTTTTTCTAAAGTGGCTATACCAAATGGATTATCTGTTTTATATACTTTAGATAGATAAGTGAATGTGAAAGGTCCCACTAACACAGGCTTGGTTTTAATCCAGAAATTATTTTTTATCTCTTTGAAACTGTCTAAAGGTCTGTTCTTTATAGGTTTAATATCTCCTGCAAGCTCCGGCACTATATAGTGGTAGTTTGTGTCAAACCATTTTGTCATCTCACAGGCTACAGCCGTTTTGCTTCCCCTTGCCATTGCAAAATACTGCTCTAAAGAGTCTTCTATATCTTTAAATCTATTTGGTATTACGTTAAACATAGTTGATATATCGAGGATAAAGTCGTAAAGTGAGAAGTCATTTGAAGGTACTATATCAACGCCACTATCTATAACCTTCTTTACCCTGTGGAGATTTATCTTTTTTACCTCTTCTAAAAAGCTGTCCTTTGAAAGCTCTCCGTTCCAATAGAACTCAAGGGCTTTCTTAAGTTCTCTGTTTCTTCCTATCTTTGGATAACCGAAAACTGTTGTCTTCATCTCTTTCCTCCTTCAAATGCAAATCATTTGCAAAAATTTTAACACAATAAAAATGCAAATGCAAATAGTTTGCAAAAACTGGAAATAAAACTATATTTATTATCAGTTATAATATTCTTCTAATTTTTCTGAAAAGGAGAGCGATGGCTAACATAAAACTTCCGGAAGGATACAAAACCACAAAACAGAGACAAGCTATATTAAAACTTTTAGAAGAGAATATAGCACCGATGCATGCTGAAGATATATACCTCAAGTTAAAAGAGAAAGGTATAGAGTTAAGTTTATCTACTGTTTATAGGAACCTTGATATGCTCCAACAGAAAGGTCTTGTGGTAAAGGCATATATGTTAAACGAAGATAAAGCAAGGTTTGGACTTGCATCTAAAAAAAATTATCTTGTATGTCAGGAGTGTAAGAAGATAGTGATTATAGATAACTGTCCTTTTGAGAAGTTTAAAGAGGAGCTTATCGAGGTTCATGGATTTGATATATTGGGACACAGCATAGAGGTTTATGGTATATGTCCGGAATGTAAATCAAAAAAATCTCAAAACTCTGAAAGCTCTCAGAACAAGTAGTATAACCATAATCTGTATTGCCAAAAGTAAAAAATGTAGGATATAAACAAGCTGTCTGTTATCTGTTATACCGAAACTAAACTCAAGCCATTTATAAAATAGAAAAGATAACCCCATACCGCTTAAATATCCGGCTTGTTTGTATATATCCAATTTTGACAACAGTTTTAACTTTCTCAGAAATAAAGTTTCAGACCTAAGAAGATAGTTTCCAAATAAAAATGTGATCTGATATCCAGAGTAAATAATCAAAGCAGTGTAGTATTCATAAGGTTTAATGATAAAAACTGATATAAGAAGCAACATAACAACTTCAACCAACATAGAAAAGAAGAAAAAATAGCTGATGTTAATTATCCTTTCGTAAAACTTAGCCACTATCATCATACCTACCGCAAGAAGTATGCCCCCTAATGAAAAAACAGTTTGAGGTAGAGGAGAGTAGAGTGTAAAAACAGAACCAATGGATAAACCTGTAAAAAGAGAGTTTGTAAATTTATACAGTATAAAATACCTAACATCTATCTTCATCTTTGTCCTTCCTACGTTATCAAGTTAAGTATAATATGTTATACTAAAAATTGCAAATTTAGTATATTGGAGTAAACTAAAATGGATATTATGGAAAAAGCTATAAATCTGTCTGCTTTAAAACTTTCCCAGAGATTACCTACATATAGAAGATTTTTATTTGAATACGTAAAGAAAAATCAATCTAAAATTATAGGTCTATATGGACCAAGGGGTGTAGGAAAGACAACTTTACTACTTCAGATATTTCAAGATATTAATCTACCTATAAGGGAAGCTATATATATATCCTGTGATCATCCTCTTTTTAGTGATATAAATCTCTATGAGTTTTTGGAAGATTTCTACAAAAAAGGCGGAAAAGTGGTGTTTATAGATGAGATTCATAAGGTAAAAGATTTTCAAAAACATATAAAATCTGCATACGACTTCTTTGAATTAAAAATATATTTTTCTGGGTCTTCCGCAATAGCAATAACAAACCCAGACTTTTCAAGGAGATTCTCTATG
>JBBFMH010000047.1:0-11140 GCA_037478615.1 Hydrogenothermaceae bacterium | reverse complement strand
AGGTTGGTTTGGAGGCTGTTTTAAAAGCTCAACCATTCTCTGACCTCTCGCTATCTGAGCCTGTGTAGCCTTGTCAAGTTCTGATGCAAACTGAACAAACGCTTCAAGCTCTCTGAACTGAGCAAGGTCAAGTCTCAACGTTCCGGCAACCTGTTTCATTGCCTTTATTTGAGCTGCACCACCGACCCTTGAAACAGAGATACCAACGTTAATAGCAGGTCTTATACCTTTGTAGAAAAGGTCTGCTTCAAGGAATATCTGACCGTCTGTTATAGAGATAACGTTCGTAGGAATGTATGCTGCAACATCACCTGCCTGAGTTTCAATTATAGGTAAAGCCGTCAATGAACCAGCTCCAAGTTCATCATTCAATTTAGCAGCTCTTTCAAGAAGTCTTGAGTGTAAGTAGAAAACGTCACCTGGATAAGCTTCCCTTCCCGGTGGTCTTCTAAGTAGGAGTGATAACTGTCTGTATGCATAAGCATGTTTTGTAAGGTCGTCGTATATAACAAGTGCATGCATTCCGTTATCTCTAAAATACTCACCTATTGTGCAACCTACAAAAGGAGCTATGTACTGCATAGTAGCAGGGTCTGAAGAGGTAGCAGCAACTACAGTTGTGTATTCCATAGCTCCGTGCTTCTGTAGAGTTTCAACAATGTGAACTACGTTAGCTCTCTTTTGGCCAATAGCAACATATATACAGTAAACTCCCTGTCCTTTCTGATTTAGTATTGTATCTATTGCAACAGTTGTTTTACCGGTTGCTCTATCACCGATTATAAGCTCCCTCTGTCCTCTACCGATAGGTATCATAGCATCTATTGCTTTTATACCAGTTTGAAGTGGCTCATGAACCGATTTTCTTTTAACAACACCGGGAGCAATTTTTTCAACAGGAGAATAATAAGCGATATCGGTTAATGGACCTTTTCCATCTATAGGTCTTCCAAGTCCATCAACTACCCTACCGAGGAGCCCCTTACCAACCGGAATAGAGAGTATCTTTCCTGTTCTCTTTACCTGAGTACCTTCTGAAACACCGACATCAGAACCAAGTAAAACAGCACCTACGTTATCTTCTTCAAGGTTAAACACAACACCGACAACACCATTCTCAAACTCAAGCATCTCACCCATCATAGCCTTCTCAAGGCCGTATATACGAGCAACACCGTCACCAACCTGGATAACCGTTCCAACTTCTTCAAGGTTCGCTGCCGCTTCAAAACCTTTCAACTGTTCCTCAAGTTTTCCTAAAACTTCATCAGCTCTTATCACAGACATTAATCCTTTACCTCCTATATTTTTAGAATCTTGATAACTCTTGCTCTAACTTTTTCATAAATGTTTTAACTGAACTGTCTAATACATAACTTCCGGCTTTTATAACTGCTCCGGCTATCAAGGAAGGATCTTCTTTTACAGTAAATTCTACCTTTTTGCCAAGTTTAGATTCAACAACAGCTTTTATCTTTGATAACAACTCCTCATCTATCGGATGAGCTGTAATAACCTCACCTTTTAATGTTGCAAAGAACTTTTCAACCTCAAATCTAAACTCTTTACCGATTTCTTTAAGAATGTTGGCTTTATTTTCTTTAACAACAAACAACACAACCTGGTAGATAGACTCACTTAAATTGAGACTGTTTTTAACTTCAGATAAAAGCTTTTCTTTTTCTTCGAAAGGAAGCTTAGGATTTAAAAGGATATTCCTAAAAACTCTGTTCTCTCTGTATAACTTTGAGATTAGATCAATTTTTGTTACAGCATCAACCAAAGCAGATTCCTCTTTCTCTATACCGGATATTAGCACTTTTACCACTTTCTTTAAAAACTTCTTATCTACTTTCACCTTTTAAGCCTCCAATTTCTTTAATGAGTTTTGGAGAAGTTTTTCAGTTGTTTTAGGACTTACCCTCTCTCTTACCAATGATTGAGCCACTTCAAGTGCCCTCTCTGCCGCATATCTCTTTAAAACAGCCTCAGCTTTCCTTATCTCAACAGCTATGTTTTCCTGTGCCTGTTTCTTTATCCTTTCAGCAATCTCGTTAGCCTGTTTTAAGGCATGTTCCCTTTCTAACCTTGCAGTTTCTTGTGATATCTTTATACCTTCTTGAAGTTTATAGTTTGCTTCCTCAAGCTTTCTCTTTGCTTCTTCAAGGGCTTTTATACTATCCTCTTTTGCTTTCTGTGCCTCTTCCACCATAGATGCGACAGACTGTCTTCTTCCCTCAAGGAACCTTTTTATATACTTTCCACCAAAATAGTATATAATTCCAAGTAAGATAACAGTATTAACAGCTTTCCATATTAGTACATTACCACCTTCACCACCTTCGGAAGCAAAACTGGAAAATGCAAGACCAAACATCAAAATATAAGAGATATACCTCATGCTGCCTCCTCTAAAGTAAGTTTCTTAGCTATATCCTGTGCCACTCTGTTGACAGTTTCATCTATAATCTTCTTCTCAATTTCTACAACCCTTTCTATATCTTCCTTCGCTTTAGCCAGCTCTAATTCCGCTTCCTCTGTTGCCTTTCTTATAATCTCCGCAACTTCCTCGTTTGTCCTTTTGTGGGACTCTTCAAGAATTTTTTTACTCTCCTCTTTAATTTTTGACAGTACAACATCCACTTCTTTTAATATTTCAGCCACTTGATCGTTGTTTGTTTTTGCTTCCTCATAGAGTTTTTTCACAGTTTCCTCTCTTTCTGAGAAAGCTTGAAGGTAAGGATCAAAGTAAATCTTTTTCATAACAGCCATAAAAACTAAGAAAAGTATAAGCTGGATAAAGAGGGTCTGGTCTAAAGCTATACCAACATGCACAAGAGTACCTCCGCTGATTATTTTGTTTAATATCATATCAGAAAATTTTTAACATTTCAAAAATTTTTCCCATTTTGTATAATAGAAAACTTAAAAATCTCAAGGAGTGAATGTTGGAGTTTAAGATAGTTGATGTTATTTTTATGATCCCTGCTCTTCTGTTTGCGGTGATAATCCACGAAATAGGACACGGTTTGACAGCTTACAAACTGGGAGATGATACTGCCAAGAGAGAAGGAAGATTAACCCTTAACCCGGTACCTCACATTGACCCTCTTGGGTCTTTAGTTCTACCTGGACTTTTAATAGCCGTTGGTTCTCCTTTCCTTTTTGGTTGGGCAAAACCTGTTCCAATAAATCCTTATAACTTTAAAAAGTTAAATATCAAAACAGGTGTTGCTTTAACATCATTCGCAGGCCCATTTACAAACATACTATTTGCAGTGATCTTTGCACTACTATATAGATTATCTACAGATGTAGAGATACTTAGTTCGATAGCCTCATTTTTAGGTATGTGGGTTGTTGAGTCCATATTTGTTCCCCTTGCTATATTTTTCAAATACTCAGTAACAATAAATTTAATTTTAGCTATATTTAACCTACTTCCAATACCACCTCTTGACGGAGGACACATACTCTTATCTCTGCTTCCATCCCATATATACGAAAAGGTTGCCCCTTACGAACATTATGGCTTTTTTATTCTTATACTTCTACTTTTCACAGGAGTTATAGGCTATATCATTATGCCGATATATCTCTTTCTGATAAATGTACTGCTTTAGTCATAACTTTTTCGGACTTTTTAGTATATAATTTATTATTGAGACTAAATATCAAAGGTAAATATAAGATGATGAAAAAATGCTTGGCAGATCTGGGACAGGGACTTAAAGTAAAAATAAAGGAGGTAAACTTACCGAAAGATTTAAGGGATAAACTGTATGAACTTGGACTTATTCCGGGACAGGAGATAGAGATACTTCAAGATGCACCTCTTGGAGGACCGATAAAGATAAGGGTTGGAGACTACTGTTTAGCACTGAGAAGAAAAGAGGCTAAGGGCATAGTTGTAGAGGAACTAAATGGAAAAGGTCATTAAAGTTGCCGTTGTAGGAAATCCAAATGTAGGTAAAAGTGCCCTTATAAATGTAGTTGCCGGAACAAACATAAAGGTAGGAAACTGGACAGGAGTAACTGTTGAGAAAATAGAAGCTCAGATAGAATATAAAGGTTACAAAATACACTTTATAGACCTTCCAGGAATATACAGTATAGCCAACAAAACAGCAGAAGAGAAAATAACCGTAGATTTTCTTATAAATCAAAAACCGGACATCATTCTCAATGTTATAGACTCAACAAATCTCAAGAGAAATCTATATCTGACTATTCAACTTCTCGAACTTGAGATACCTATGGTTATAGCATTAAACATGTGGGATGAACTTGGCAAGAGAGGCATAGAGATAGACAGTGAAAAATTATCAAAACTTTTATGTGCTCCGTCCATTCCTACATCTGCCCTAAGAAACTTAGGAATAAACAGTATATTGGATAACATCATTAAAACCTATGAGAATGAAGTAGAGATAAACTTTTCTAAATGTGAGCAGTTTGAAACACAGATAGAGGATTATCTGAAAAGATTAAAAAACTTTATAGAGCAAACCCATCCTGGTATTTTAGAGCTATATCCCCAAAGATACCTTTTAACATCTATCCTTGAAGGTTCCTTTGATGGATATACACCTCCGGAAATAAAAGAGTTTGCAGATAAACTTAAAGAAGAGATAGAGAAGATATACAACAAAGATATAAGAGCTTTAATGATAGAAGAGAGGTACGGCTTAGTTTTAAATATACTGAAACAGACAGTTAAACAAAAGCCCATAGAAGAGGAAAATCTAAACTTCTCTCTTGCTTTGGATAGAATATTCTTACATAAATACTTCGGACTTCCTATATTTTTTATGTTTATATGGCTTACATTTGAGATAACTTTCACATTTTCAACTCCATTCGTTGATTGGTTAGATAACACACTCTCTAACTTATCCTCACTTGTAAATAGTAATCTTAAAAACTCCCCAGACTGGTTAAAGTCTTTTATAACCGAAGGAGTTCTGGGAGGAGTAGGATTTGTTTTAGTATTTACACCAGTCCTATTTACTTTATACATCATCTTATCTTTCCTTGAAGGTAGTGGATACATAGCAAGAGCTGCATTTTTGATGGATAGATTTATGAGTATATTTGGATTGAGCGGAAAATCATTTATACCACTTTTACTTGGTTTTGGATGTAACGTTCCTGCGGTTTATGCTACCAGAACAATAGACAGTCCAAAGGAAAAGATTCTCACGGCTCTTATGATTCCATTTATGTCCTGTGGAGCAAGACTTACAGTTTTTGCGTTTTTTGTTTCAATATTCTTCACAAATCACAGGGGATTAGTTATATTTTCTCTTTACATTGTGGGAATTTTTTCAGCGATAGTTATAGCAATACTTCTAAACAAATTTTATTTCAAGCTTGAACACTCTTACTTTATACTTGAGCTACCTCCTTACAGAATGCCAACTCTGAGATATATGCTTTTAAACAGCTGGATAAGAGTTAAATCTTTCATTATTGAAGCTGGTAGTTTTATATTTGCAACATCTATAATTATATGGTTTTTAACTAACATACCTTTTGGAGTTAAAAAAGAGGATAGTATCTTAGGTAAAGTTGCAAAAGAGATATCTGTAATATTTGAGCCTCTGGGATTTGGAACATGGCAGGCGACTACTTCACTTTTTGCCGGATTTGTTGCTAAGGAAGTAGTCCTTTCAACAATGGGTAATGTGTATATGCAGGAAGTTTCACAAAATCAGGAAGATCAAATAACAGTATCACAATTTGCAAAAGATACAGTAGTAGAATTCTTTAATGCTTTCATAGGACTTTCTGAGGAAGTAGGACAAAAATTCGGCTTAATAGAAAAAGAAAGAGAAGAAGTTGATACTGGACTTATGGAAGTTATAAGAGAGGAGTTCAGTCCGGCTTCAGCATACTCATTTTTGGTCTTTCTCCTTTTATACACTCCATGTCTTGCAACGGTTTTTGCAATCCGGCAGGAACTTGGAAGCAACAGATGGATGATAATCTCAGTTTTAATAAACTTCACAACAGCTTACATTGTGAGTTTTATAGTTTATAATTTTTTAAAAATTTACTTTTAGGCCATTTTTCCGACCTTTGATATAAGATCGTAAATAGGACCCATTAAACCAAGTATTATAACAAGCATAAAAATTCCGACAAAGATTTTAAACTTACAGATGGAAGTTGTCAAAATATACAAAGCGGAAATCTTACAGATGTATTAACTCCAAATAATGGATACATCTACATCTATTCAAGCTCAAATGGTAGATGTAATGGTACCCAACAAGGCTATGTTGATTATTCATGGATAAACGTAAATAGATTAACTCTTGATGCAGATGGAGATTGCGAAGTTTATTTTAATGGAAATGTAACTGATAGATAGTTCTTAATCGTAGATTAACCTTAAAAGCTCCCTTTTCACATCTTCTAATATTTTTTCATCTGTTATCTTCTGTCTATCTTTTGTCCTCACGTAAAAAGAGTCCCTGGCTCTTATTCCCTGGGTTGAGACCTTTGCTATATGGACGTATATATTAAAATCTGCAAAAACTTTGATTATATCAAACAACAGTCCTATTCTATCTTCCGCAGAGATGTCAAATATAGTGTAGCTATCTGACATCTGATTATCCACTTTTACGAATGTTGGAGGTGGTATCGTAGAGCTTTTAAACCCTTTTGATCTTTTTTTAGACAGTGTTTCCATATCTATTTTTCCTTCAATAAACTCTTTTAACTTTTCTATAAACTGTCTAAATTTATACTCATCTATCGCTTCAAGGGTTGATGTTGAGACCTGAATATCTATTAAGATAACATCATCAACCCTATTAAAACTATACACAGTAAGAATATTGATATTTAGATACGTTAATATTCCGGTAATCACAAGTAAAGGATTATCTAAATCTCTAACGGCAATAACTATATGTGAAAACCCGGCTCCCACGTTTTTATCAAATTTATAGACAAACTTCTTTTTTGAATGAAGTAGTTCATCTTCAAGCTGGATATGTTGAACTATATCATCTAAAGGTGTTGAGAGTATATAATAGTCAGAAATTCTGTTTATGTGAAACCCCGCTTTTTCTCTTCCAAGAAGCACGGACAGAACTTGAAGCACTTTATCTTTCTTTTCTTTTAACTTTCTTTCAAAAAGCTCATGGGGATTAATATCCTGCCGGAAAACTTCCAATGTCTTATCATAAAGTTCCAAAAGTAAAGCTTGTTTCCAATCATTCCATAGATTTGGACCTACAGCATTGGCATCACACCAAGTTAAAACTGTAAGCATCTTCAAAAGCTGAGGATTTCTTATAGTTTCCACAAAATCTTCTATCACCTTAGGATCGTTAAGATTCCTCCTTTGAGATATGTGAGCCATATCAAGGTGATGTCTCACCAGAAAACTGACAATCTCTGTGTCAGCTTTGGAGTAATCAAATCTTGTCAAGATATCCCATACCATTTTAGAACCAAGCTCACTATGGTCTGCTTTATGTCCTTTTCCTATGTCGTGTAAAAATATAGCCCATATAAGTAAATCTTTTCTGTCTATATCTTTATAGATATCGTAAATCTGCTTTTTATACGGACTATCCAACTTATATAGATTTTCAAGTTCTTCCACGGCTTTTATAGCATGGGCATCTGTTGTATATTTGTGGTAATGGTCATACTGAAAATGGCATCTCTGATATCCAAATTCCGGAATAATATCATCGAGGACATAAAAGTCTTGCATTCTTTTTAGAGTTTTAGATAGGTTTTTTACATTGCTGAAAATTCTTCTAACGAGAGATTTCATCTCTGTAGAAAAGTCTAAATTCTTTAAAACACTCTGATTTTTTCTCAGTAAAAATTCAAGTTTTGAAGAAAAGTCAAGTCCGTAGTCCTTATAGTATATAAAGGCTTTTAAAATATTTGCAGGATTACTTTCAAACTTACGGTAATCTATAACATCTATCTCTGAAGATGTTCTAACAAATATATCATCAATAGGTATAAACTCCTCATAACCATAATCTTCCGTCAGATTTTTCAGTATTCTTTTTGTTATATTGTTTATAGATTTTGCACTTTGATAGTAGAGTTTCATCATCTTTTCTACACTTTCCCGTAGATTTTCCAAATCTTCCAGATTTTCCACAAATCCAAGTTTCTTGGCAACTTCCTCTTGAAGTGCGAAAGTAAGAACATCACATTTTTTATTACATATAAGATGCATCTGATTTCTGATTCTGAGAAGAAAATCATAGCCGTTCATAAGCTCAATATACTCTTCTTCAAGAATAATACTTTTTTCCACAAAGTAGTGATAGTCTGCAACATCATCAAGGGTTTTTGCTATCCAAAGAACCTCGTGAAAATCCCTTAAACCTCCTTCTCCTTCTTTTACATGTGGCTCCATAAGATATATACTACTTCCTGTGCTTTGGTATCTAACTTTTCTGGCTTTTAAAGTTGCCTCTACATAATGCTTTCTCTTTGCTTTTATAACTTTCTTAAATTTGGTTGTAAGTTCATTGTATATACTCTCATCTCCACACAAAAATCTTCCCTGAAGAAGTGCAGTTGCTACCGTTAAATCTTCCTTTGATAGATCAAGAAACGTTTTTATATTTCTCGGAGAGAATCCTACATCACTTTTTAAATCAAGAAGCATATAGTAAAAACTCTCTATTCCAGCTTTTATTTCTTCTATATCTTTACCAGAATAAACCAAAGATATATCTATATCAGATTTAAAACATAGCTCCCTTCTTCCATATCCTCCCAAAACTATTATCGTTATACCTTCAAGATTTTCAAAGGCAAGTTCTGCAAACTCTTTTATGGTCTCATCTGTAAGGTCTGATAGTTTCCGGACGATCTCAAGTCCACTTTTTCCCTGATAATGAAGATCAACAAGTCTTCTCTTTTCTTCAAAATACTTATCAATAACTTCTTTCTTTCTGTTTATATCTAAAATCTTCATCTAATCAATCCAAATAAATTTACTCTAATCTCAAATCCTTCATATATTTTACTACTTTCTACCTACAGCTTGCTTTATTGTGTCTATATGTAATTTATAGTATATAGGTCTTCCGTGGGGACACAAATGAGGATTATCAGTTTTTATCCACATAGATAAAAGTTCCCTTGCTTGCTGCATTGTGAGAGAATCTCCAGACATTATAGACATCCTACAAGATACTTTTGATATCAGATTATCTGTATCCGTTATATCTTCTCTCAATATCTCCCAAAGTGATTGGATAGCTTTTCCCGTATCCATTAAATCCGGAATAGCTGTTATATACAGTTTATCTTTTATATCAAACTTAAATCCCAAGCTGTTTAAAATCTCTTTCAGCTGAAAAAGTTTCTGTCTATCTTCCTCTGAAACCTCAATCTCTACCGGAGATACTAACTTCTGATATCTATAGTATCCTTTCTCTTGGATTGTCTTTTTCAGAATCTCGTACATAACCCTCTCATTAGCTACATGGGCATCTATAAAATAGAGTTCTGATTTATAGTAAGCCACTATAAATGTGTTTTCTACATAGCCTATAATCTCAAAATCATCCTCAGTTTTATAACTGGTTTTAGGTTGGTTTAACTCAAAGAAAGATACAGAAGATTTTGGTTTTAAGGATTTATCAATAGCCGCTTTTAAAAGAGAGATAACTTCTATCTCCTTTTGAAATTTAATCTCCGTTTTAGCCGGATGTATGTTTATATCATAAAAATAAGGTGGAAGTTCAAGATTAACAAAGTAAAAACCTTCACCAATTGTATCTCTCATAAACCTGTATAGAATTGGATTTTTTACAGGTCTTGAATTTACAAAGAGAAAGTTCTTTTTCCACTTTTTCAGAGATATATATCCTCTCACTTTTCCGGTAAAGTTTTCATACTCAACCTCCACAACATCTTTATAAATATCGGTTAAAACTTCTCTAACTCTACTCTTAACATCCGATGGGGGAAAGTTATATATCTGCCTTGAGTCTATGTTAAGGGTAAAATGAATATCAGGGTGAGATATAACATAATTTAAAAAGGAAGAAACTATATGGTAATTTTCCGTATTATCACTTTTTAAAAATTTCTGTCTCGCAGGTAAATTGAAAAACAGGTCTCTTACCTCCACAGCCGTTCCTATCGGATGTCCTACTTCTGATAGAGAAATAACTTTTCCGGCTTCAACAACTAACTGTCCTGCTGTTATATCGGTATTGGTTCTTGAAGTTATGGATAACTTTGAAACATTTGCTATAGATGATAAAGCCTCACCTCTAAATCCAAAGGTGAGGATGTTATACATATCCTCAACAGATTTTATTTTACTGGTATGATGTTTTTTTACCGCATTTATAAGGTCTTCCCTCTCTATACCTTCCCCATTATCAACGACCTTTATCAATCTCTTTCCAGCTTTTTCTACAAAGATATCTATCTTTGAAGCCTTTGCATCTATTGAGTTCTCTATCAGTTCTTTTAACACATTTGCCGGTCTCTCAACAATCTCTCCAGCAGCTATTTTATTTACAATCTCTTCCGGAAGGGGTTTTATCTTCATACTTCTCTTTCCATAGCCTCCTGATAAGAATAAGGAGATACAGAAGGAAACTCAAAGTTTTTATAATCTAAATCATTACTGTTTAACCATCTTTTTAGGTTTTTAACAGCTATTTTCCAAGCTTTTTCCATTTCCAACGGTAGCTTTGCTTTCAGACTTGGATATAAATCAAACATAAGGTCTATCTCTAATCTTGAGTTTCTTATACTCCTCTTCCAGCTTTCTCCAGCTTTATCTCCCAACATACCTTTAAAGTTATCAAATTTATAAAGATGTTCCAAAATTACAGCTAAATAACTTACACAGGCATCAAGATGTCTCTGTCCCATATCCTCTATCTCCTCAAGTAAGTTATCCCAATCTACGAGATCAAACTGTCTATCTCTCAAAAGCTCCAAATTAAGTTCAACCCAAAGTGGGAAATCTTTGCTGTAAAGGTTCTTTAACTCTTCCTTTGATAAGGTTACCATATCAAACCTCCTAAACTTCTTCCACTTTTAGAGTTAATCCTTCTGCATCTAATATTCTAACCTTTTTACCTTTCTCTATCTTCTTATCAGATACGGCTTTCCATAG
>JBBFMH010000046.1:0-11220 GCA_037478615.1 Hydrogenothermaceae bacterium | reverse complement strand
GATTTAACTATAAAGCCTTACACAGTTGCTGATTTTAGTATAACTGTCGTAGATGGTGCCACTCAAAGGAGAATTGCTGTTAAAACTGTAAAACCTGAGATACAGAATGTAGGAAGGTTTGAGGTTGAACTCCCTTCGGAAACACAAGCCGGAGAACCTTTCAAAGTTAAGATTAGAGCCGTAGATACAAATGGGAGAGTTATAAAAGTTTACGATAAAGTAGGAAAGGATGTTAAACTGACACCTTCAGGAACAGGACAGCTTATACCAAACATAGTTAATAGAGAGCAGTTTAAAGATGGTATTGCAGAGATAGATGTTGTATACACCAAGAGTGAGGTTATAAATATTCAGGTTATAACAGTTGATAATAAAGAAGTCAAGACAGTACATATACAAACCTCTCATGAAGTTAAACAACCTGCAAAAGAGGATCAAAAACCTCAAACAATGGAAAAAGTTCAAGAGAAACCCCAAGTAAAAGAGAAACTTCAAGAAGAACCAAAAAAGGAAGTTAAAAGAGAAGAGATATCTCAGCAAAAATCTTTAAAAACGACGGTAAAATTAAGATTTCCAATGGAGATAGGTTATTTATCAAAACTTATTCAAGTAAGTAAAGACTCAACATCTCTTACAGTAAAAGGAGTGTTTGAGAATAGAAATCCCGATTATGAGATTAAAAAATTTGAAAATGATATATCTATCAACAATCAGAAAGTTGGTAAAATTTCATTCTATGAAGACCAGGATAAAAATCTTCTCATAGTTGTGAAGATGAATGAAGAGGACTTTAAAATTACACCTGAACTAACAGGGAAAAATCAGATAAATATAAAAGTTGAAAAATTTCTAAAGAAGTAGTGGATACTTAAATTTTGCTTATAAAATCCGATAATGTATTTAACACCGACCAAATGAAAGGAAATTTATGTCTAAATGTATAGCTAAGAAGTTAGAGGAACATAGAATATGTTTTAAGATAAATCTCTTCGTAGAAAATGTTCTAAGGATTAGATCGTTTGCTTTAAAAATAACAGTTATGTTTTTGTCTATATTTGTATTCTCTTCTATTTTGACAGGTGTAGTTTTTAGTGTTTTAAAAATCCAGGAAAATCTAAACATAGCACAGAGTAATATATCTCTTGCAACTAAGATAAGACAACATTTAAGTCAGCAAAAACTTGATGTGTATACAGATAAAATTCAAAAATTAATAGAAGCAGGTATGGTGGAAGAGTTAAGGAAAGAAAGATGGATAAAAGAGATCCAAAAAACAGACAGAGTAGAAAGTAGTTATAGATATAGCTTAAGAGATGAGATAATCATTATAAATGTCGATGGATACCTGATATCTTTGGATAAACATTTTTTATATGATATTATACAGGCAAGAACTGGAGTTATCTCTAAATTTAATCCGATTTTTGAAGTGGGGAGTATAGATAAGGCAGGTAAAATATGCAGTAAAGAGAAGTATAGAGATTCAGATTTTTATTTAATAGGTTGTATAGAAAGGTCATTTGTTATTAAAAACTCCATCTTCTCCTCTTTAAAAGATGTATCTCTGTTTTTAGTTATTCTCATTGGTGTATCTTTAACAATTTACGGATTTGTCAGAAAAGTTTTACTTTTTCCCATTATGTATATAATAAGGAGGTTAAATGAGTTTAATATAAAAGGGATAGAGGGGGTAAGGATAAATCTACATAAATTTGGTAGTGATGAATTGGCTCTAATATCTAAAACGTTGGAGGATTTTAGAAGACTGTTAGTGAGAAATCGTCAAAAGATGGATCTTATATTTGAGACTGTTAATAAAATGATATCAATGACCAACAATATTCATAACTTTGGCCTTTATGTTCTCAATCAGATAGATAAGATAATGAATTTAAATGGAAGTATCCTTATAATGCAATCAACGGATGGATCAGAGGAGTATATAAAATCTGATAGATATATAAAAATAAGAAGATCAATTGAGGATAATGTTATTGAAACTTTAAAACAGAGTGGAAAAACATCTGTTGAGATAGATGGTAGAAGTTATATAGTTATGAGAAAAAGTATAGAAGATAATATAGGCATTATCTTTATAGGAGTGTTGAGAGAAACTCTCTCCGAAGAAGATAGAAAGTATATAGATATAATTCTTTCAGACTTTGTTTATATAGTGAATATAAATAATCTGGCTACTCAAGATTTCTTAACAAAGCTTCCAAACAGAAGGAAGTTGATGGCTGATTTGAAAAGATTTATAGAACTGTCAAAAAGGCTTAACAGACCTCTATCTATTCTGTTGATGGATATAGATGATTTTAAGGCTATAAATGATACACACGGACACGATGCAGGAGATGTCGTTTTAAAATCTGTAGCAAATATTATAAAAGAGAGTGTAAGAGGAATTGACATAGTTGGAAGATATGGGGGAGAGGAGTTCCTTGTTATACTACCAAACTCTGATAAGAATGCAGCTTTAGAAGTTGCTGAGAGGATAAGGTCATCTGTAGAGATGTCAAAATTTCATATAGATAGTAAGAATTTAAAATTGACTATCAGTATTGGTGTAGCAACCCTCTATGAACATGGAGAAACTCCTAATGAACTTGTAAAAGCTGCTGATATAGCTCTATACAGGGCAAAAAGAGAAGGTAAAAATAAAGTTGTAATTTTACAGAGAGATGAGATAGAGAAGATAGTTAAGTTAGAGTTTGAAGCTAAAGATATAATCACGAAGGCTTTGGAAGAAGACAGAGTTGCTCCTTTTTATCAGCCTATCTTTGATGCAAAATCAGAGTCTATAATAGGATATGAAGTACTTGCCAGGATATTTGACTCCGAGAAAAACAGCTATACTCCAGCATATCTTTTCGTTAATGATGCTCTAAAGTTCGGACTTGGTTTTCAGATAGATAACATAGTTCAGGAAAAGACTTTTGAGTATTTATACAATAGAAACATCAAAGATAAAATGCTGTTTCTAAATTTAAGTAAATTTTATTTTTCTGATGCTAAAAATTTAGATACTTTACACAATAAAGTTATGTTTTATGGATTAAAGCCGGAAAATATTGTCCTTGAAATTACAGAGGAAGAAGCTATAACCGAGATTATAAAGGTTAAAGAGTTTATAAGATATGGAAAGTACCTTGGTTTTAAGTTTGCCGTTGATGATTTTGGTGCAGGATATTCCAACTTTATATATTTAAAACATTTTAATGTTGATATAGTTAAAATAGATGGTTCTTTAATATATAACATCGATAAAGATCCGGATAATAGAGTAATAGTGGAGAGTATCGTTAAAATTGCAAAACATAAAAATATAAAAACCCTTGCCGAGATGGTTGAGACTCAGCAAGAGTTTGAAACTCTAAAGAGTATAGATGTAGATTATGTACAAGGTTTCTATTTATCAAAGCCTGTTAAAGATATCTAAACTTGAGCTGGGGTTTTCTTCTCCAGAATTTCGGAAACATCTACTTCTTGCATTAGATAAACCTTATCCCCAATTCTTACTTTCTCATTTGTCTTTAGTCCAACAATCATTCCTCTCTCTGCAACTTCTATATTCTGTCTATCAATCTGCATAGATTCTACTTTCTGTCTGACTACTCCGGTGTTTTTTCCGATTATATGGATTGTATCTCCAATTTTCATTGGATTATTTACTATTCTAACTTCTGCAACAGATATTTTAGGATAATACTTTATAACTTCTCCTACATAAACTTTTTTCTCTTTTGCTATTGAAGCATTTAAACCAAACAGTCCTTGTCCAAAGTAAAATCCACTATCCCACTCTCTATGATATGCTCTCTCAAGTAAATCCCATAAATCTTGGTATCCTTTTGTGTTCCACTCTCCGTTTAGTATTCTATCTCTTGCTTCTCTATATGCGTATGTTACAAGGTATGCATAATCCGGGTTTTTGTTTCTTCCCTCTATCTTCCAGCTGTCAGCCCACATTAATCTATCTATAAAGTTTAGTGTTACCAAATCTCTTGCTGATAGTATATAGTCAGAGCCAAGTATGAAGTCTGTTCCTGTATTTTTAGAGGTTATCTTTACTTCAAACTCGTGTCTACAAACTTGATAACACTCTCCTCTATTACCAGAAGTCTCAAATACATCATGGCTTAAAAAACATCTTCCGGACACAGCCATACACATAGCACCGTGAACGAATATTTCTATCTCAAGATTTGTTTTTTCTTTAAGTGCTAAAAGTCCTTCAAGCTTTACTTCTCTTGCTGGGACAATTCTCTTTACTCCAAGCTGTTGATAAAACAGTGCAGCCTGTGAGTTTGAAACTGAAGCCATTGTAGATAAGTGAGTAGTTATACCTCTTTGTATTGCTCCGGATAACACAGCCATATCCCAACCAATGACAGCATCTACTCCTATCTCTTGAAGCTGGTCTAAAGTTTCGTTAAGCCAAGGAATATCATCTTCAAAAACTATTGAGTTTAAAACTATATACTGTTTTAAACCTTTGTCCTGTGTAATTTTTCTTATCTCTGCCACATTTTTTATATCAAATTCACTCTTTAATGCTCTCTGGTTTAATTTACCACAACCCATATATATAGCATCTGCTCCTGCTTTTATAACAGCAGCAAGTCCTTCATAATGACCAACAGGTGCAAGTATTTCAGGTTTATTCATAAAATCACCTCTAAGATGGTTTTTATAGATTTTAATATATCTCCTTTTTGGAATGTAATGATGATTGTCATTTATCTATATTAACCAACCTTATCCTCAAACTATTGAGAACTACACTTACTGAGCTTAGAGACATGGCTACACCGGCATAAATTGGATTAAGTAAAACACCAAATAAAGGATAGAATAGTCCAGCTGCCAATGGAATTCCTATTATGTTATATATATATGCCCAAAATAGGTTTTGTTTTATTATTTTAAGACCTATAATAGATAGATTTAAAGCTTTAATTACACCTTTTAAATCTGTATTCATCAATATTATATCTCCGCTTTCTTTTGCTATATCTGTTGAGCTTTCTACCGCTATACCTATATCAGCAGCAGACATTGCTGGAGCATCGTTTACTCCATCTCCTACAAACATAACATTTTTACCTTGATTTTTAAAATTGATAATTTCATTGTATTTATCTAATGGTGTTAGATTTGCTCTGTATTCATCTATTTTAAGTTGTGATGCAATATCTTGAGCTACAATAGGGTTGTCTCCTGTTAACAGAACGGTTTTTACACCTCTATTTTTTAAATATTCTATTACTTCTTTTGCTTCATGTCTCACTGCATCAGAGATAGAGAAAACTGCAACAATATCATTCTCAACTGCTGCAAACACTATGGTATGACCTTTTTTAATATATTTATTGTAGAACTCCTCAATCTCTTTACTTATCTTGATATTATATCTTTCTAACATCTTTAAATTTCCTACAACTATGTTTTTTTCACCTAATTTTCCAACTACACCTTCTCCAGCTATAACGGTTTTAAATTCTAACTTTTCTTCTTTCAAATCTCCTAAGAATTTAACTATAGCTTTAGATATTGGATGGTTTATATCCTTTTCTAAGGAGTAAATATATGGTAAAAATCTATCGTCTATTATCAAACTTTCCTTAACTTCCATTTTTCCTGTTGTTAATGTTCCAGTTTTATCAAATACAGCAATATCTATTTTTGCTATCTTTTCTATAATTTCTGGATTTTTAAATAAAATACCTTCCTTTGCACCTCTACCGACAGTATTCACTATTGCAATTGGAGTTGCAAGTCCTAATGCACAAGGACAGGCTATAACCAATACAGCAACCATGTTAACAAAAGCATATTCAACAGAGTTAAAAAATATATACCATACATCAAAAGTTAATATTGCAACTATAAGAACAATTGGGACGAAAAACTGAGTTATTCTGTCAGCAAATCTTCCTATCTGTGGCTTTCTACTTTGGGCTTGTAAGAGTAAATCTATTATCTGGTTTATAACACTTTCTTTTGCACTTTTAGTTGCCTGTATCTTTAACACACCTATCTGATTTATACTTCCCGATATAACTGTATCTCCTACTTTTACAAATTCTGGTTTAGATTCTCCAGTTATACTTGATTTATCAACTTCCGACTGTCCTTCCAAAACAATACCGTCTACTGGAATAACATCTCCAGGCTTAACAATTACTATATCTCCTTTTACTATATTTTCAGCTTCTATCTCATACTCTTTTCCATCAACTATTATTGTAGCTTTCTTAGGTTTTAGATTTAAAAGTTTTTTCATAAAGTCTGTAGCTTTAAATTTTGCCTTTGCTTCAAGAAATCTTCCAAGTAGAACAAAAGTTATTACAGACCCACTTGCTTCAAAGTAAATATGTCTTACATTTTCCGGTAATAAATCACCAAAGAATAATACAAATACAGAGTATAAATATGCGGAGAATGTCCCTATAGATACAAGTAGATTCATATCAGCTAATCTGTTCTTTAGAGCTATCAGAGAAGACTTGTAAAACTCCATTCCGGCGTAAAACTGAATGATAGATGCAAAAATAAACTGAAAATAGTGATTTGCAGGATCATGTAGAAACATTGAAAAGAAGAGAAAGATTAAAGAAATAACAGAGACGGTTAATCTCTTTTTAAGATCACCTATCTCCTCTAACTTTTTTTTTCAAAATCCTCTAAATTTAAACTGACATCATATCCTAACTCTCTTATTTTGTTTATTATATCTTCCTTTCTTATCTTTGATGGGTCAAATGTGAATATTCCTTTTGAAGTTCCAAAATTAACAGAAGCAGTCTTGACTCCATCAAGCAGTTTTACGGTTGCTTCAATGCCAGCAGCACATCCAGCACAGTGCATTCCTGTTATATTAAACTCTACTGTTTCCAAATCTCCTGTAAATGTTTCATCTCCTGATTCCTTTTTCTTTCCCCCAAAGAAAAACCAAGAGATTCCACCTATTAAACTTAAAGAAGATATTAAAACTAAAATATCACCTTTCATACTATTCACCTATTATCAATGTTCTTCATGGTTAGCTTCTACTTTATGCTTTTCGTGGGATTTTGCAAGAAAAAATATAGCCAATGCTATAAGTATTATACCTACAGACAGATAAAACAGGCTTAAAATATCCTCATACTTGAAAGAAACGGCATACTTGAAAAAAGTAACAATAAGAACCATAACTATAACCTTTGCAAGCTTGTCTTTTAACTGATCTAAAGAGTGTATAATAAGAACTCTTGAAGATTTTGTGTCTTTCTCTGCATAATCTATTTTACTTACAAAAAGTTCATATAATCCTATACCGAAAATAAGTAATACTGTTGCTATTAGATACGAATCTATTGCACTTATTATATGTATAACAGCATCTTTATGAAACTGTTCGTAAATTTCTTTATCTGAAAATGCATGAAACAGCTCTAAAAAAACCATCAATATATCGTAACTTCCCATTATTGTTAATACTAAGGCTGCAAATATAGATGCCAAAACTGCCAATATAACCATAAGCCTACTTTCCCATATAAGTCTTTCAAATATTTGCTCTAATTTGTTCAACTTTTTACCTCCACAGCTATGTTATAATACATTTTACCACACACAGGGATTTTAATTATGCAGGTTAAACTTTACGAAAAACTTAAAAATAAGAAAGAGATTCTGAAAAACTTACTTGACAAACATATAGATTTCTCTTTAAGAGAAGAGGAGATTTTAGACAAATGGACAGAGTATAATCCGAAGAGAAAAGATAACTTTTCCGTTTTGGTAAGTGATGGTTCTTTAAATATTCGGCAGTATTTAGGTTTTTACCTTATGGTTTTTGGTGGTTATGGGTATTTTTATGATGTTGTAAGTAGAGAAAAAGATGAATTCTTCACAGGGGATATAACTATATCTGTAGCAAAAAAACCAGAAGTGGCAAAGTCTTACTTATCTTTACTGATGTTTTTGGCAGAGGTTAAAAGTATATACAGATTGTATGTTTTAAAAAAACCTGATTTAATAGTGTTTGATGGAACACTGACAAGTAGGCTTATAACTCCATTTCCAAGATCAGAGTGGTTTATAAAATCTGACGAAGCCGAGGATTATACCAACAATATTGCCAGAGATATATTTGATAGTATAGATAAAAGAACGGTTGAAAACTACGAAGATATATATTCACTTTCCGGTGAGGTTAGAGAGTTAATAATTCAAAGTCTTGATAGCTCAAAACAGAGACTTGATTATATAGAAGCTATTCAGTCAAAACTTGCCTATTACGAGTTTATGTATCTTTTGTATAAGATTTTTAACATAAAGGATAGTGATGTTATCGGTGTTGCAAAAACAAGCTCCGGCGTGGATATATTTAAAGCATCTGTTCCGGATATAAAACTTTTTTCAAAGTATATAAAAACATACGGATACTCCCAAGTTGTAGTTCAAGATGTTCAGAAGCTAAAATCATCTTTTGGTAATATACCTAACGATATTGCAAACTATCTTTCCGATTTAAATATATTTTCTACATACTCAAAGTATGCAGATAGGAGATTTATAAATTTAATAGAGTTTTATCAACACTCAGAGAGAGATTCTGTAAATATAGAGGATACAATAGATAAACTTTACTCTATATCTTTTGATGGATATCCCTTTTTACTTAAAAAAGTAGATAACGAAGTAAGAATAACTCAGGAAGATATGGATTTTATAATCAGAGAACTTGGACTTGAAAGGGCAATAACTGGCAGAGAGGTTTTATGAGGGTATCAGATTTTCTACTTACGGACGGAGAACTTCTGACATTACAGGTAAGGATAATAACCGTAATACTGATTATTTTTCTTGTTTTAATCACTTTTAAACCTACTTTGACTCCTAAGTTTATACCGTCAAGCTTGAAAGTAAATATAAACACAGCTGATATAAACAGATTACAGGACGTTCCTTACATAGGAGAAAAAACGGCGAATTTAATCATAGAAATGAGAAACAAAAAAGGATATTTTAAATCTGTTGAAGAGCTTAAATTTTTACCTAACTTTGACAAATTTAAAGATTACATTAAAACGGAGGATTGAGTTGGATAGAATAGAAGAGTTAAGGAAGGCTTTGGAGAAGAATCCTAATAATCCGTTGGGTTTATATGGTCTCGCTTTAGAACTTTACAAAGCTGGAAAGTACGAGGAATCCATAGTTGAGTTTAAGAAGTATCTAAATTTGTATGAAGACCAAGGAGCAGCATACAGAACTTTGGCTCAGTGTTATCTTAATTTAGGAGATATTGAAAATGCTATAGAATCTTACGAGAGAGGGATAGAGAAGGCTTTGAAGTTTAACCATCCTACTATGGCACATGAGTTTAAGGAGGAGATAGAGAGATTAAAGCAGATGCTTTAAAGAAAGTTCTTGTTATCCGCCTTTCTTCCTTAGGGGATGTTATACTCTCTGCCGTAATTTTGCAACCACTTTACGAAATGGGTTATACGGTAGATTTTTTAACATTTAAGCCTTTTGATGCTCTTTTTGTTGAAGATTACAGAGTTAGTAAGGTTATCGGTTTAGATAGGAAAGATGTTAAATCTCTGATAGATTTAATCAGATTTGCAAAATCTCTTGATAGATACGATTATGTTATAGATTTACACAAAAATTTAAGAAGTTTGATTATAAGTAGTTTTATAGGTGGGAAAGTTTATAGATACAACAAAAACTCCATCAAAAGAAGACTGAAAATCTTAGATAAAAAGTTTAACGTAGTTAAGTCCTATCTTGAAGTTCTGAAAAATTTAGATATAAGGGAAACTGATAATTACAGGCCAAAGATAATATTAAATAATGAGGAAATTAGTAAAGTTAAACATATTATACCCGATAGATTTATAACTTTGGGGACAGGAGCAAGGTATAAAAATAAGGTATATCCGTTTTACAATGAAGTGGCAGAGATTTTTTTAAGAAAGGGTTATAATGTTGTATTGGTTGGTTCCAAAGAGGATAAAGAGATGGATAAAAATGTATATCCCAAGCAAGTCTTTGATCTGAGAGGGAAGTTATCTTTAAGAGAAAGTATGGCTGTTATTTCCAGAGGGGTAATAACTATCAGTAATGATTCTGCGGTTGCCCATATGTCGAGGGCTACTGGAGTTCCTGTTTTGATGTTGTACGGTGCTACCCATCCGGCTTTTGGTTTTGCACCTTTGGAAGATGAAGGGTCCTATATCGTTAAAAATTTGGATTGTCAGCCCTGTGATTTACACGGTAAAGGTGAATGTAAGAGAAAAGATCTACTCTGTCTCACATCTATTCAACCGGAAGAAGTTGTAAAAAAGGCTTCAACATTGATAAAATGAAAGTTCTAAACTGTGAAGAGATTTTAGAAAGTATTACGGACCCGGTTGTTATAGTATCAAAGGAAGGAAAAGTTCTGTTTGAGAATCAGGAGGCAAAAAACTTTGCTTCTTTAAGCGGTATCCAATCTTTTGAAGATCTGTTAAGAGATGTGTTGAAAAGTAGATATATATCAGAAGGTTTTAACGTGAAAGGTATGTATAAGAGATTTAAGGACAGGGATTTAGAGATTGACGGCTATCTATATAGAGATAATGTAATCATTGTTGTAAGGGATATAACCAGGTATGTAAAACTTGAGGAAGATTTAAAAAAAGAAGGTAAGATACAGATTTTCTCAAAACTTTTGGCAGAGCTATTCCACGACCTTAAAGGACCCATATCTGGGATAAAAGCTGCTGCTCAGTACATCAGAGAAAATCCATCTGAGATTGAGATGATAGATGATATCATCAATGATGTAGGAAGGATAGAGAGATTTTTAAAAGAGGTTATGAGTTTAACAAGACCTTTGAATCTTGTTCTTAGAAATGAAAATATACATAAAATTATAGATAAAACTGTAATAAGATATCAAACACTCTATCCTAAGGTAAGGATAAAAAGATACTACGACCCAAGTCTTCCGGATATACCAATTGATGAAGATTATTTTGGGAGAGTTTTAGAAAATTTAATTCAAAATAGTATTGATGAGATAGATGGAGAAGGTGATATAATTATAGAAACCGGAATATCTGATGACATGGTGTATTCACCAAGGATGGATAAAATATATATAAGGATAAGAGATTCTGGAAAAGGAATACCTGAGGATATAGTTGATAAAATATTTTTACCGTTTTTCTCTACGAA
>JBBFMH010000045.1:0-11229 GCA_037478615.1 Hydrogenothermaceae bacterium | reverse complement strand
TTTTGGATGTCCAAAATCTATACTACTCTGCAAGAGATACCTTTAACAGAAAAGTGGATTTTGAAAAAACTTTGGAAAAGCTTATTAATGGTAGAGTACTTGTAAGAGCAATAGCATATCTTGTGAAACTTCAAGGAGTTGATCAAAAGGGTTTTATACACACATTAAAACAGATTGGATATCAGGTAAGAGAAAAAGAGCCGAAGATATTTAAGAGAGTAGATGAAAATGGAGTGATTTGGAGCACTGTCAAAGCAGACTGGGATATGGGGATAGCGATGGATGCTATCTCTATGGCTGAAAAAGTAGATGTAGCAATTCTTGTTAGTGGAGATGGAGATTTTAAAGATTTAGTGAGATATTTACAAACAAAAGGGGTAAAGGTAGAGGTTGCAGCATTTAGACAAACAGCTGCGAAAGAGCTTGTAGAATCTGCAGATGAGTTTATAGATTTATCAACTTTCGGAGAAGAGATATTTTTATAAATAAATGAGATATAATAGTTTTTATATTTATAGTGGAGGTGAGTTTGATGAAAATTGGAGTTATTCTTGCAGGATGTGGAGTTTTTGATGGAGCAGAGATACATGAGGCAACTTTAACACTTTACTTCCTTGATAAAGCTGGAGTAGAAACTGTTATCATGGCTCCAGATATTCAACAGAAAGATGTTATCAATCACTTAACCGGAGAACCTATGAATGAAACGAGAAATGTTTTAGTAGAAGCAGCAAGGATAGCAAGGGGAAACATTAAAAACATAGATGATGTTAAAGCGGAAGATATTGATGGCTTAATTATGCCTGGTGGTTATGGAGTGGCTAAAAATTTCTCCAACTTCCTTGAGAAAGGTGCAGAAGCAGAAGTTATACCACAGGTAAAGAGATTACTTGTAGATATGTTTAAAGCAGGAAAGCCGATAGGTGCTATATGTATATCTCCGGTTATAGTGGCATCAGCTTTGAGAGAAGCTCATCCTACTGTTACAATTGGAACAGATATAGATGTAGCTAAGGCAATAGAAGATATGGGAGCAAAACATCTATCCTGTCCTGTCAATGAGATGGTGGTAGATGAAGAAAATAAGATAGTGACAACTCCTGCATATATGCTTGGAAAATCTATAAAAGATGTTGCAGAAGGGATTGAAAAACTTGTTAATGAAGTTATAAGACTTGCAAAACAATGAGATTACTAAAAAGTAGTGAAATATCTCGGGTAGATAAGAAAACAATAGAAGAAACAGGTATACCTTCCCTTGTCCTTATGGAAAATGCGGGAAGGTGTGCCTTTGAGGTTATAAAAGAGAGATTTTTTGATAAGGATAATTTTACAGTAATTTGCGGAAGTGGAAATAATGGTGGAGATGGTCTTGTAGTCTCGAGATATCTTTATAGATACTCTAAAAGTGTAGATGTTTTTATTCTATCTGACTCTTTTGATAAGTTATCACAAGATAACAGAAAAAATATAGAGATACTAAGAAATTTTGGCTTAAATCCGATTTTTATAACTGCGGATAATTTAGATATTTTACGGGAAAGCTTATTAAAAGCTGATGTTATTATAGATGCCATCTTTGGAACTGGTTTCAAACCCCCTATCTCTGGATACAGGACAGAAGTTATTAGTTTAATAAATCAATCAGGGAAAAGGGTTATAAGTATAGATATCCCATCAGGATTAGATGCAGATTCTCATAAAATTTATGAACCTTCTATTAAAGCTGATATTACTGTCACTTTTGGTTATAAAAAGCCCTGTCATATTCTCTATCCAGCAGCAGAAATGTGCGGAGAGGTTGTTTTATGTGATATAGGTTTAAACGATAAATATGCATCAGATATAAATAGATTTATAATTACTCCAGAAAATTTAATTTTTCCAAAGAGAGAAAAAACTGGACATAAATACACATTTGGACATGTGGCTGTAATTGGTGGAAGTGTTGGAAAATCTGGAGCCGTTATAATGGCTTGTAAATCTGCAAGCAGATCAGGAAGTGGATTGGTAACTGCAATAATACCGGATATCATCAATCCAGTGATAGAGACAAACTTAATAGAAGAGATGAGTTATCCTGTAAAATCAAAAGATGGTTTTTTTGATTTGGATATACCTATATTAGATATATTAAAAAAGTTAAAAATTTCTTCTGTTGCCGTAGGTATGGGAATGGGAGTATCGGAAGGGTGTAAGGATTTATTAGAGAAATTAATTACGGTAGAAAAGCCTATTGTTATAGATGCAGATGGTATAAATAATTTGGTGAGTATCAATAACTGGAAAGAAAAGTTAAAAAGTAGAGATTTCCCTACTGTGTTAACTCCCCACATAGGAGAGTTTTCAAGGCTTACTGGATATAGTTCAGAACAGATTTTTGACAATATGGAGGATATAGCGACACAGTTTTGTAAGGATACAGGTAGCTATCTTATAGTTAAATTTTCAAGGATGATGGTAGTAACTCCTGAAGGAAAGATACTTTACAATATAACCGGAAACCCAGGAATGGCAACAGCTGGCACTGGTGATATACTTGCAGGTATAGTAGCATCTTTAATTAGCAGACTTCCCATAGAGGATGCTTTAAAGCTTGCTGTCTATACCCACGGAAAAGCCGGTGATTTAGCATCTTTAAAATATGGACAGGAAGGATTAAAAGCCACAGATTTATTAGAGTTTATAAATGTTGAAGGACCATAAAAAGTTTTTTGATTTAGCATATAAAGAAGCTGTCAAAGCCTTTGAAAAAGATGAAGTACCTGTAGGAGCTGTTATAGTCAAAGATGGTGAAGTTATCTCAAAAGCCTATAATCAGAGAATAACGAGAAATAACGCAGTCTATCATGCAGAGATTTTAGCAATAGAAAAAGCTTGTAAAAGATTAAACAGTTATAGACTTGATGGATGTAGTATATACATAACATTGGAGCCTTGTCTTATGTGTAGTGGTGCAATAATTCAAGCACGTATAAAAGAAGTGTATTTTGGATCAAAAAATGAGAAAGAGGGGGCAGTTATAACAAAGTATACAGTGTTTGATGATAAAAAGTTTCCCCATAAACCAAAATACTTCTATATGCCAGATGACAGATTTTCTCAGCTACTTAAAGAGTTTTTTAAAACCAAGAGAAATATCAATCGTGATAGATAGGCTCAAGCCACATAATATCAGCTTTTAAATCTTTATCTAAACTGTAAATAGCCCCTGGAATAGAGAGAGGATAAAGGAGAGTTTGGGAGTTTGAAAAGTTAAGGTTAAGGTTTTTCTCCACTATAAGATGGCTATCCTTATCTTTGAATTTTGATATAAAGTTATCCAACTCTTCTACTGTTAAATTTTGGATTAAAGTATCATTTTCAAAAATTTTGTATGCTACTCTTTTCTTTCCTATATTTATAGCTGGAACAACTTTACCACAGAAATATCTGTATATATAAGCCATTACGTCGAGGCTTTCGTATGCGTATATTGGAATGTTTAAAGAGTATGCAATAGTTTTAGCAGTGATAACACCAACCCTTAAACCTGTGTTTGAGCCTGGTCCTTTATTTACCACAACAGCAGTTATCTGATTTTTATTAACAGACCCATTCTTTAAAACTTCATCTATCTTGCCTATCAGAATCTCAGAAAAAGGTTTTGGTTTAAGACTACTAACTGAAGATAACACTTTTTTATCCGGTGTAATAACGGCTACCGAGAAGTTATCTGAGAAGGTATCTATACTTAAAATCATGTATGCCTCACTAAATTTTTTAAAAATTATACCGAAAATTAGTTAACAGTTTAAGAAGAGTTGGGTTTTATGGATGATATTTATGATAAGTTGAGGAATAAAAGTTTGGAAGATATTTTAAAAATTCTTCAAGAGGAGTATAACTTGAGACAGGAGAAATTGGAAAAGATTAAGGAGATGATAGAAAAAGGAGAGTATAACGTTTCTGTAGAAGAGGTTGTTGATAAATTGCTAAAGATTCTAAAAGAACGTTGAAAGTTGGAGATAAATTTCTCTTATCTTCTCTGTGGCAAAATCTACTTCTTCCAAAGTGTTATAAACACCAAAGGAAAATCTCACAGAGGAGAGGGCTTCTTTTTCCGAATATCCCATTGAAAGTAGTACATGGGAAGGTGTAGGTGTTCCAGAAGAGCAGGCAGAACCAGAAGACACACAGATTCCTTCACTATCAAGAGCCATTATTAAAGACTGAGCATCTACCTTATGGAATATAACATTTGATATATGAGGTAATCTTTCTACCTTTTCTCCTACTATATGGATTTGAGGGATACTTTCTTTAATTAGAGACTCAAATCTCTCTCTTATATCTTTTAACTTTTTAATAAATTCTGGACTGTTTTGTTTCCAAATTCTAACAGCATCTGAGATTGCAGCTATAAGCTGGACGTTTTCAGTACCTGACCTTAATCCCTTTTCTTGACCTCCTCCGTAAATAAGAGGAGGAATATCTATATCTTTTCTTTTATATAGAATTCCTATTCCTTTTGGAGCATTGAATTTATGTCCGGAGATAGATAGAAAATCTATATAATCTATGTTTATATCATCTTTTAAAAAAGACTGAACTACATCTGTAAAAAATAGAACTTCCTTCTCTTTACATATCTTACCTATACTTTCAATATCCTGTAAAACTCCTGTCTCGTTGTTTCCGTGTAAGACAGCAACAAGAGCTGTTTTTTCATCTATTACATTTTTTAGATAATCAATATCCACCTTACCATCTCTATCTACTTTAAGAAACTCTACTTTAAATCCTCTTTTTACAAGTTGTTTTAAAGGCATTAACACAGATTTGTGCTCAACAGGAGACACAACTATTTTATTTTTATTGGGAAACCTTTCTGCAACACCAAATATAATCGTGTTATTACTTTCTGTGGCACAGGAGGTAAAAAATATCTCTTCATCACTGCAACCTATTACTTCAGATATATAAAACCTTGATTTTTCTACTAACTGCCGAGCTTTCTGTCCTTCTCTATGAATAGAGCTTGGATTTGCAAAATAATCTGTATAGTATTTATTTAAATTTTTTAAAACTTCTTCAAAAACCACAGTTGTAGCAGCATTATCAAAATAAATCATAACTATAATTTACCACAGATATTCACCAGAAAATATATAAAAGGAACAGAAAAGAAACTTACCAAAATTCCAGCTGCAACAGATGAAACAGCAAGATCTTTATCAAGGTCTGCATCTATAACAAATATTGAGGCAAGAACCATAGGAGGCATAGCTGTCTCTATAACTGCAACTTTCCAAGGTAAAGATACACTACCGACAGCAACACAGATAAAACCCAAAAGAATAAATGGCAGTATGAAATTTTTTATAGTTATAACAAAAGATATATCTCTTAATCTTTCTTTTAGATGATAGAATCTCAGATTCATACCAACAGAAAATAGAATTAAAGGTATAACTGTTTTTCCAAGAGTTTGAGATATGTTTAAGATGATACTTGGAACTGTAAAAGGTTTTAAGATGAAGGCTATAAACAAAGCTATAAAAGGAGGAAAAAGTAAAATTTTTTTGATATCTATACTGAATTTCTTATCCTCTTTTCCATAAGCAACTATAAGAGGAGCTAAAAGATATATAGGCAAAAACATGGCAAGTTGGTCAAAAATTACAGCATACCTTAAACCTTCCTCACCGTATAATGATAACACAAAAGGATATCCTAAAAATCCTGTATTCCCAAAGGAAGATACAAGCATAAAAGAACTTAAAGTTTTCCGGTCAAATTTAAGCCACTTACCTATATAGAAAGAGATTAAAAGAGAGATAAAGATAATCAAATATCCGGCAAGTAGTATAAGTATAACATCTGAACCGGGCTTTAAGTTATAGATGTTATAAAATACAAGTCCTGGAAATCCTACCTTTATGATAAAGTCTGTAAATGCTTTAGAGTATTCAGTAGGAAATATTCTAAACCTAACAAAAATATATCCCAAAGAAAAGAAAAACAGTATAGCTGCTAAATTTTCGTATAAATCCATCCTAATATTATAATATAAGGGTTTTGTGATAAAATAATATTTTTATCAGGAGGAATAATGGAGAAGGTTTTAGAATTTGTCAATAAATTAAGCTCTGATAAGGATTTTATCCTTTTTACACATAGAAATGAGATATGGCTAAGTGGTTACAAAGATGGTAAAAAAGTTGATATATTTATAAGATTTTTAAAAGATGGGAAGATCAAATTCATATATGAACTTCCGGAAGAAAGGAAAGTTGCACTATTTTTAAATGAGGATAATTTAGTTAGCCGATTAAAAACTTTAACAAATTATGAGGTGGTATAGTAAAAGATGAAGATGAACATAGGCATAGTTGGACTTCCTAATGTTGGTAAATCTACGATATTTAACGCCTTAACAGAAACAGGAAAGGCATCTGTTGCAAATTATCCTTTTTGCACAATTGATCCTAATGTTGGTATAGTTAATGTTCCAGATGAGAGACTATATAAGATAGCAGAGCTTGAAAAAAGTAAAAGTATAGTCCCAGCAACTATTGAATTTGTTGATATTGCTGGACTTGTTAGAGGTGCAAGTAAGGGAGAAGGATTAGGAAATCAATTTTTAGCAAATATCAGAAATGTGTCTGCTATAGCTCATGTAGTAAGATGTTTCGATGATGAAGATATAATACACGTTGAAGGTTCTGTAAATCCTGTAAGAGATGCGGAAATTATAGAAACAGAACTTATACTTGCAGATCTCCAATCTATAGAAAAAAGATACGAAAGATCTTCAAAAGCAGCAAAAACAGGAAGTAAAGAGGCAAAGTTTGAAGTTCAAGTTCTTGAGAAAGCTAAATCTATCCTTGAAGACTTACAACCTCTTAGACTTCACCTTGATAAATTTGAAGAAGAGGAGATAAACTGGCTTACAAAGACATTGTATCCGTTGACTATAAAACCTATAATGTATGTGGCAAATATTCCCGAAGAAGACCTTCCTGATGGTGAAGGAAATGTATATTTACAACAGATAAAAGAAAAAGCAAAAAAAGAAGGTGCTCCGGTTGTTGCTCTCTGTGGTAAGGTAGAGCAGGAGATAATAGAACTTCCAAAAGAAGAGAGAAATGAATTTTTAAATGCATTAGGATTAGAAGAACCTGGATTAAACAGAATGATAAAAACCGGCTATGCACTTTTAGATCTGATAACTTACTTTACAGCTGGTGAAAAAGAAGCACGAGCATGGACTATAAAGAGAGGCACAAAAGCACCTCAGGCAGCAGGAGAGATACATTCAGACATAGAGAGAGGTTTCATTGCTGCAGAAGTTATAAATTACGAAGATTTTATAAAGATAGGTTCTATGCAAAAAGCTAAAGAAGTTGGAATGGTAAGGATAGAGGGAAAAGATTACATAGTGAAAGACGGAGATATAATGTACTTTAGATTTAATGTATAAGATATCAGATAGTATTTTTAACCACCTCTTCTACGGTGGTTATTCCTTTTAATACCTTTAAAAGTCCATCCTGCCTTAAGGTTTTCATGCCATGGGATAATGCATACCTTTTCATCTCTTCGGTTGAAACTTGATCTATTATCATAGATTTAATATTGTCATCTACATTTAAAAGCTCATGTATTCCAGTCCTACCTTTGTAGCCTGTAAAGTTACAAATTTTACAACCTAAACCTTTATATAATCTTTCTTCTCCTATTTCCAAACCAGAATCTTCAAATATTTTCACTTCCTTTTTGGAAGGTTTATACTCTTCTTTACAATTATTACATATTTTTTTAATAAGTCTTTGAGCACATATAAGTAATAATGAGTCAGCAAGCAGATATGTCTCTATTCCCATCTCTTCTAATCTTGTTATAGTGGATACAGAATCATTAGTATGGAGTGTAGAGAAAACCAGATGTCCAGTCAAAGATGCTTCAACAGCTGTTTTTGCAGTCTCTATATCCCTTATCTCACCTACAAGTATAACGTCTGGGTCGTGTCTCAAGAAAGATCTGATAGCTTTAGCGAAAGTGTATCCAGTAGATGGATTTATATTTGTTTGAACGATGGAGCCACCAAGCATATACTCTACAGGATCTTCAACAGTTAAAATTTTAATATCTGGCTTATCTATTTCTTTTAAAGCTGAATAGAGGGTTGTAGTCTTTCCAGATCCGGTTGGACCAACATGTAAAATAATACCGTATGGTTTCTGTATGGTCTCCCTATAAAGTTGAAGGTAGTCTTCTGAAAATCCAAGTTTCGTTATATCGAGAATTACAGAAGATTTATCCAGTATCCTCATAACCAAATCTTCACCGTAAACAGAAGGAACAGTAGAGACCCTTAAATCTATATTTATAGATGGATTGTATCTTGCAAAATTTATCCTTGAATCCTGAGGTAACCTCTTTTCATCTATCTTCATGTTAGCCATTATCTTGTATCTCGTAACAAGAGGTTCTATCATATACTTTGGTAGGATAAGATAATCTGTTAGATCTCCGTCAACACGAAATCTAATCCTTAATGTATTTTCAGTAGGCTGAAGATGTATATCACTTGCCCCTTTTCTGTAAGCATCCTCTATTATCTGATTGGCTAAAGCTATAACTGGTGAGCTTGTTTCAGATACATCCTTTAATTCACCTTCAAAAGATTTATAGATTACTTTTTCTTCATTTTTGTTTAGGATATCAAGAATCTTTGATATTTTTACCTTTTCTTCGTAAAGACTATCTATCTTCTCAAGTATCTGTTGTTTTGTGGTTACTATTATGGAAACTTCCGAAACAGTATAACCGTTGTTTGTCAATATCTCTACAACCTCGTTTATCGTTAGCACATCGGATGGTTCTACCATAGCTAAGATAAGAACATTGTTTGAATAACTTAAAGGTAAAACAAGTCTATTTTTGAGATAATTTTTATCAAAGATGTTCAGTAGGTAATCTTCCGGAATATAGTTTGTTAATCTATCAAATGTAAAACCAAAATACTCAGCTTTTATCTTTGCTATCTCTTCTTCAGAATATCCTACATCTATTAAAACTTGTAGAAGATTTTTTCTTTCCTGAGCAGCTTTCTCTTGGTAAACTCTCAGTTCATCTAAGGTTAGTCCCAATTTTTTTATTATCAGATCTGTAAAACTTTCCGTCGAAATCTTTTTCCTTATTATGTATCCCATCTTAAGACTCTAATATGTAAATTATATATTCAATTTTAGGTTCAAACAGATAATTTGACAAAACCGGAATAACTTTAACTTTCAGGATACCTATAACAAAATCTTTAATAATATTATTTTTTATAGCTTGTAAAATATATGCTTTCTTTCTCTCTAAGAAAGGAAAAGTTTCAAATATATTACTGCCTACAATGGAATCTTGGGTATATCTAAAGCCTGTCATCTGAATTAGTGCCTCATTAACATATCTTATATTGTTTTTACTGTCTGTAACTATAATGCCATCAGAGATACTATCTATAATTTTACAATTTAGTTGATGGATTTGATGTAATTCTAACTGTCTTTCCAAATTTTTAAATGCTATTGCTATTATCTTTACCATACTCTCAACATACTCTAAATCTTCTTTAGTGAAAGATGGAAATTTATTTACCGCAACAAACACTCCGACAGGATTTTCCTTGAAGAATATTGGGACAGAAAGCATCGTCTTTGTAGGTGTTATGTTATCAACTTCTTTCCAATATTCATGGTATTTTAGAGTTTTATCTATAGAATCCAAAAGTTTTCTATCATTAACATCATCTATTATCAATGATTTTCTATTTTTAAAAGTATAACCGGCAATGCTGGGTATGTCTAAAGGTATTGTTAACTTTTCTCCAATTTTTGCCTGAAAAACTATAGATTTTAAGGAGTTATCCTCTTTATCATAGATAAGTAAAGTAGCTCTTTCTGCTTTTAGCTTTTCTCTTATATGTAAGGATACACTGTGTAAAAAATCCTCTACTGATTCTTGTGAGAACAACTCCTCTACTAAGTTATAAAAATCTTCATTTAAATTTATCATAACAATCCCTTTAACAAAATATCCACATCCTCTAAATTAACAAGCTCTTTTACTGAGCCGTCTCTTTTTTGGTACTCTACTTTTCCTTCTTGTAGTGACTTTCCTATAACTATTCTGTGTGGAATACCTATAAGGTCAGCATCTTTAAATTTCATTCCTGCTGATATATCTCTCTCGTCAAGTAAGACCTCTATACCTTTCTCTTTTGCTTTGTTGTATATATCAAATCCAACTTCCATAGATTTTTCATCTTTTGTGTTTAAAACCAAGATATGTAGTTTAAATGGAGCTACATTATCAGGCCATATTATACCTTTATCATCGTGATACTGCTCAACTATAGCTGATATAAGTCTGCTTACACCTATTCCATAACATCCCATTATTATTGGTTTTTCTTTTCCGTCTTTATCAACGAAGTTTGCATTCATAGCTTTTGAGTATTTTGTGCCAAGGAGGAATATATGTCCTACTTCTAATCCTGTAGTTTCTTTTAAAGGTGAGTGACATACAGGACAAGGGTCTCCTTCCTTTGCAGTTCCAAAATCATAAAATCCTTCTACTTTAAAATCTCTCGGTATATTTACATTTATGTAGTGATAATCTTTTTCATTTGCACCAACAACAAAATTATGTAAATCTTCAACTGATTTATCTGCTATTATAGGTATATTTAAACCAATCGGTCCGGCAAAGCCTTCTGGAATACCTAAACTTTCAAGTTCTTCCTGAGTGGCAAGTCTAACTTCAATGGCTTTTAAGTGATTTGTAAGTTTTGTTTCGTTTAACTCTATATCTCCTCTTATTAAAACTGCTACATAACCTTTTTCATCTACTTTGTAGATAAGTGTTTTTACTATCTTTGTTATAGGAACATTTAAAAATTTGGAAACTTCTTCTACTGATTTTACAGATGGAGTATATACTTTTTCTTTTTCAAGAAGTGTTTCCGGAGGTAACTTATGACGGTGAAACTTTGCAGCTTCCACATTTGCTGCATAACCGCAACTTTCACAATAAACAATATGGGCTTCTCCACTTGGAACCTTTACCACAAACTCATGGGAGAATTTTCCACCAATAGCACCTACATCTGCCTCAACCATAAGGTAATCAAGTCCAAGCTCTTTAAATATCCTATGGTATGCTTCTTTCATTGTTTCATAAGTTTTTATG
>JBBFMH010000044.1:0-11246 GCA_037478615.1 Hydrogenothermaceae bacterium | reverse complement strand
TTTCTTCTTTCCATTCTGTTCTTATACTTTAATATCTTTTTCTTTTTCTCTTCTTCCGGTTTTATGTTCTCTGATGCTTTTTTAAGATTTTTTTCTGCTTCTTTCTCTTTCCGTGCTTTTTCTTCTTCTAAGGACTCCTCAGATTGTAGTTGAAGTTTGTATAGATACTCAAGTGTGTTGTATTTTAGTTTAAACATCATATCTTCAAACAGTTCAAAAGATTCTTTCTTATACTCTACCAATGGGTCTCTCTGTGCATATCCTCTTAAATAAACACTTTCTCTGAGTCTATCAAGGTTGTGAAGATGTTCTTTCCATAGAGAATCAAGAACTTGAAGTGTCATAAATCTTTCAAACTCTCTTATAAGTGAAGATCCATAGTTATTTTCCTTAATGTTATAATACTCTTCAAGCTGTTTTAATATATGTTCTTCAAGTTCTTTTCTATCCCATTCTCTGTCTGGAATATTAACATCTACACTAAGCCACTCTTTAAATGACTTTCTAAGTTCTTCTAAATCCCATTTTTCCTGATACTCTTGAGCTGGGGCATATTTATCTAAGAAGTAAAGTGTAACATCAGTTAGCCAAAGCATAAGCTCATCTTTTAAGTTTTGTCCTTCCATTATGTCTCTTCTTAGAGAGTATATAACTTGTCTCTGTTTGTTCATAACATCATCGAATTCCAACAGTCTCTTTCTTATCTGGAAGTTCTGTCCTTCTACTCTCTTTTGAGCGTTTTCTATTGCTTTTGTCACCATTGTGCTTTCAATAGGTTCATTTTCCGGAATTTTCAATCTATCCATAAGGCTTATAAGTTTATCTCCACCGAATAGTCTTAACAGGTCATCTTCAAGAGATAAGTAAAATCTTGAACTTCCTGGGTCACCCTGTCTTCCTGCTCTACCTCTTAACTGATTGTCTATTCTCCTACTCTCATGTCTCTCGGTCCCTATAACTGCAAGTCCTCCAAGCTCTATAACTTTCTGCTTCTCTTCTAAGGTTATTTTTTGCGCTTCTTTTAATGCTTTAGCATACTCTTCTTCTGTTGCCTCCTCAGGAGTTAAACCCTTTTTCTTAAGTATCTCTTTTGCTAAGAATTCCGGGTTTCCTCCGAGTAATATATCTGTTCCTCTACCTGCCATATTTGTAGATATTGTTACGGCTCCTATTCTTCCTGCCTGTGCTATTATTTCAGCCTCTCTTTCATGGTTTTTTGCATTTAGAACATTATGAGGTATTCCCCTCTTTTTAAGTAATCCGGATAAGAATTCAGAAGTTTCAACGGACACTGTCCCTACTAGTACTGGTCTTCCTTCTCTGTGTAATCTCTCTATCTCTTCTACTACCTGATTAAATTTCTCTTTTTTGGTTTTATAGACTAAATCTGGATAATCTTTTCTTATAACTGGTTTATTTGTAGGTATAACAAGGACATCAAGGTTGTATATCTCTTTAAACTCAAGGGCTTCTGTTTCAGCTGTCCCCGTCATTCCTGCAAGTTTTTTATACATTCTAAAGTAGTTTTGGAATGTGATAGTAGCAAGGGTCTGATTTTCTGCCTGTATTTTAACACCTTCCTTTGCCTCAATTGCCTGATGGAGTCCGTCTGACCATCTTCTTCCCGGCATAAGTCTTCCTGTAAACTCATCTACTATGATAACCTCTCCATCTTTTACAACATACTCCCTATCTCTGTGGAAGAGTGTGTTCGCCCTTAGAGACTGGTTTATAGCATGTAGTAGATTCACATTTTTAGGATCATAGAGGTTATCTATGGAAAAATATTTTTCTGCCTTTTCTACACCTTTTTCCAGTAAAACAGCTGTTTTATTCTTCTCATCTACCGTATAATCTTCGTCCTTAACAAGAGTCTTTACAAATGTATCTGTTGCATAATATATGGAAACATCTTCTCCAGAAGGTCCCGAGATGATTAACGGTGTCCTGGCTTCATCTATAAGAATAGAGTCAACTTCATCAACTATTGCAAAGTGATGTCCTTTAATCTGAACCATCTGGTCTTTTGAAAAGACCATGTTATCTCTTAGATAATCAAAGCCAAATTCGTTATTTGTCCCATAGGTTATATCAGCCTCATAGGACTGTCTTCTTTCACACTCTCGTGCAACAGTGAAGAAATCTTTTTTAGCTTCTACATCAAGTTTCTCCGGAGGAAGAAGCTCTCCAACGTATCCCTTTTCCCAAGCTCTTTTATCAAACTCTATGGCTTTTTTGAAAGCTTCTTCATTTGCCCATTCTATTAGATAAGAAACTGAGTTGGTGTTTATCACTCCTACGGAAAGTCCGAGGAATTTATATAGACTTCCCATCTGTAGAGCATCTCTTTTAGCAAGGTAATCATTTACAGTAACGACATGAACCCCTTTTCCGGTAAGAGCATTAAGATATGTTGCTATAGCTGCAACAAGTGTTTTCCCTTCTCCGGTTTTCATCTCAGCAATCATTCCTCTGTGGAGAGCTAATGCACCGATTAACTGAACATCAAAAGGTCTAAGGCCAAGAGTTCTCTTTGCCGCTTCTCTCGCTATAGCAAATCCTCTTATCACTTCCTCTGTTATCTCTCCCTCTGTTATGGCTGTTGATATATGACTATCACTCTGTATCTTCTCTTTTAATTTTATACTTTCATTTATTAGCTCTTTATTTGACAAAGTATCAAGCTCTGGTTCAAGTCTGTTTATCTTAGCTACAAACTCCCTTAATTTTTTAATCTCTCTCTCATTTTTTGTGCCGAATATCTTTTTTATCAAAAAGTTTATCAATCTGTCCTCCAAAATCAGCTATATAACTTAATATTTTACACCTTACTTTTCTTTTTGTAAAAAAGTTCTATAAACAAAAATAGAGCAATTCCTATAGATATTGAAGCATCTGCTATGTTAAAAGCAGGCCAGTGATGTTTTGATATGTAAAAATCAAGAAAATCTCTGACAGAACCCAATATTAATCTATCATACAGATTTCCTACTGCACCTCCGCATATTAGAGAAAGAGAGATTATCTCCAACACAGTCAATATGTTGTGTTTTTTTAAAACATAAAAAGTAGTAATTACAGCTGCTATAGTTGATGAACCGACCAAAATCAGTCTTCTTATAACTTCAGGAGCATCTGCTAATATACCGAAGGCTGCTCCATCATTCCATACCAAAACAAGATTAAAAAATCCGGGAATTACCTCTATAACTTTACCTGATAGATATCTCTCTGCAAACTCTTTAGTTAGAAGGTCTAAAATGATTACAGATACGGCTATTCCAAAGTAGTAGTATAACTTCACAGAAGCTCCTTATTCAGTTTGTTGATTTTTAGCTTCCTCTTCTTCACCTATAGTAGGAGGTATTATGTTGTAGAGCATCTCTTCCTCACTTCTCTGTTGGAATGTCCTTACAATCTCTTCATTTTGGCTACAATCTATACACAATCTCACCCAAGGAATAGCTTCTAATCTCTTTTCACCTATAACTGCACCGCATTCTTCACATATACCGTAAGTTCCGCTTTCTATCTTTCTTAAAGCAAGATCTATTAAATATAGAGTTTCAAGGTCTGCCTGTGTTAATCTGTAGTGTGTTTCTCTGCTGAGCTCACTTGTCACAGTATCTGCGGAGTCTTCAACACCGGTTTTTTCATTTATATCTGCTTTTGATGCCTCTTCTAAGGAAGATAGTATCTGTTGTCTTTTTTCAAGTAGTTTCTCTTTTATTCTTTCTAAGTCCATTTTTTAAACCTCCTGCAAAAAATAACTAATTAGTATAGACTAACTTTTGTCAAAATCAAGACTGTTTACTGTGAAGTTTTGCAAGTGCTTGTTGTTGTCTTTTCACATAATCAAATATGTCTCTCTGGGTACTTTCCTTTATATCTATAAATCTTACTCCATAACATAGAGTTTTCTGTTTTTCGTATATATTAACTATTTCAGATTTTTGAAGTATGGATTTGTTTAATATATCAAACTGGATGTAAACTCTATCCCCTATCTTTAAGTTTAAAGCTGATTTTTTCTCCGGTGGTATGCAGACCCTTGATCCGGAAGGACTTATATCTACGATTTTACCTTCCAACCATACTGTTTTCTCTTCTATCTCTTTTCCAACTATACAATCAAGATCTGTTTCAACCCTTGGATACTCTCTTCTCTGAACTCTTATAAGCTCAAATGTATGATGAGCTTTTATTATAAGCTTACCACTTTCATTTAGTACTTCTTCTATAGGAACCTCTATTATGTAAGCGGCATCACCTTTTCTTACAAAGTTGATCTTGACTATATCTCCGGGATTCGCAGGCAACATTGTTATCTCGTCCGTAACTACCCAATACATATATCTCTCATCTTTGTCATAAAGGGCTACTCTTATTATCCTGTTTTCTCCAACCCTTAAAATACCACCTTGGAATAGGTCTATATCTTTCGTTGTGGTTATCGGGACGAAGTATGGAACATAGTCAAAACCAAGTTTTTTTCTCATATCTTTTATTAACTCTTCATCAAAATCTGGATTTTCCTTTATGTATAGGTCTATCACTTTTTCAAAGGGAGATTTGAATTCAATAGCTAAGAAAGGATCTCTACCAAGTTTTAAAGAGTAATCCCAGAGTATTTTATACTGTTTCTCGGAGAGCTCTTTCTCTTTGGAAAACTTCTCAAACTCAATGTACTTATACTTTTCTTTAAATCTTTTAGAAAAGTAATTGGTTGCTAAAATCGCGACTATAAGTAAAATTATAAGGATAATCAACAGTATAATTGCACCTAAATCTATCTGACTCAGTTTTTCCATTGCAATCTGGTAGCCTTTTATAGCATTCTCTTTGTTATCCATCTTAACTCCCCATAAAGAGATAAACTATTATACAATATTGGAATGATTAACGGAGTTTATATACATATACCTTTTTGCAGCCTAAAGTGTCCATACTGTGATTTTACATCTTTTATCTCCTTTGATGAGAATATAAAGAGAAAGTATGTGAATACTTTATTAAAGGAAGTTGAGCTATACTCTCATTTTGATTACAGCATAGAAACAATATACTTTGGAGGAGGGACTCCTACCACTTTAGATCCGTATCTATTAGGTGAAGTTATTGAGTTTATAACTAAACGTTATAGAGTTTCTTCTAATTTGGAGATCACTGTTGAATCTAATCCTAACAACTACTCTTTATCAGATTTTAAGGTCTTGAAAGCCTATGGAGTAAATCGTATAAGTTTTGGAAATCAATCTTTTTTAATTAAAAATTTAAAAACATTGGGAAGAGACCACACACCCATAAATACTTTAAAGTCTATAGAAAATGTTTATAATGCCGGCATAGAGAATATCAATCTTGACCTTATATACGGTATTCCTGGACAGTCTCTGAGAGATTTAGAGAAGGATTTGCAGATATACACAGATCTGCCTGTAAAACATATATCAGCATATATGCTTACAGCTTATGAAGACACTCCTTTTGGAATGTTGGTTAATAGAGGGGAGATAGAGCTACCGGAAGATGATCTGTTATACCGGATGTTTAAATTAATAGATACTTTTCTTGAGGATAGAGGTTTTGAAAGGTATGAGCTTTCAAATTGGGCGAAAAGTGGTTTTTCTTGCAAACATAATCTTTTTTACTGGACCCATAGAGAATTTTTAGGAGTAGGTGTTTCTGCTTGGTCTTTTGTAGATAATGTAAGATTTGGAAATACCAAAAACATAAATCAGTATATACAGATGGTAGAAAAAGGTTTAAAGCCTGTTGTAAATAAAGAGGTTTTAGATGATGAAAAGATGAGAGAAGAAAAGATTTTTCTTGGACTACGTTTAAAAGAAGGTGTTGATATTGAATTAATAAAAAATGTAGATCTACTTTCTGTATTTGTGTCAGAAGGTTATGGGGAGATAAATGAAGGAAAACTCAGCCTTACACCAAAAGGTATAATGGTTATAAACTATATAACTTCAAAGTTAATTTGAAAGCTGCTTACTTCTGTTGGTTGCCTCTTCTACTGCGGAGATTACGGCATCTTTAAAGCCTTTCTCTTCCAATTTATGGAGTCCGTAAATTGTTGTCCCGGCTGGAGATGTTACCTTATCCCTTAAAACTGCTGGATGTTCTGCCGTCTCTTTAATTAGTTTTGCTGCACCTAAAACTGTCTGTGTAGCTATCTTTAAAGCATCTTGGTAGGGGAATCCCATCTTTACTCCTGCCATAGCAAGAGCATCTATAAACGTAAATACATAGGCCGGACCACTTCCGGAAAGACCTGTTATACAATCCATAAGTTCTTCCTTTATCTCTATAACCTCACCAAGTGAGGATAACAACTTTACAATCTCTTTTTTTGTCCCATCCTCTTCAAAATCAAAAGACACTCCTATTACACCTTCACCTATGAGAGCTGGTGTGTTTGGCATAGTTCTGACAATTTTAGATCTGCCGATAATTGATTTTATCTTATTTATAGAGATTCCAGCCATAACCGATATAACAGTTTTACTTTCATTGAAGTAGTTTAAAGCTGGTTTAACAGCATATTCAAAGTCTTTCGGTTTTACGGCTATAAATATGATCTCTGCTAAATTTACAAGGTAACCAACATCGGAAGCTGAGGCTACTTCGTATTTTTCAACTATATCTTTAACTTTCTCTCTATTTAGATCATAGACAATAATATCTGTTTCTTTTATTCCAGATCTCTCTACTAATCCTTCTAAGATGGCCTGTCCCATATTTCCAATTCCAATAATACCGATTTTAAACATATCTCCTCCTCTTTCCGGAATGTGACAATGTTTTTCCGTTTGTTATCTTTACAAGGTCTAAAACTTTATTTATCTTTAAATCCTGTAAATACTCTACCATCTTTTTAAATATGTGAAAAGTAGCTAATGCATCAGACATTGCTCTATGTTTCTGTGTATAGGCAACTCCCAGAAAGCTGGCTACATTTGACAGAGATTTGCTATTTAGATCCGGAAATAGACGTTTTGCTATATTCTGGGTACATACATAGGGAATTGTTAACTCTCTGTTGTAGAGCTGTCTATGGACTTCTTTTAAGAAGGAAACATCAAAATTTGCGTTGTGAGCTACCAGTATTGTTCCTTCTATAAACTCTAAAAATTCTGGAAAAACTTTATCTATCTTTGGTTTATCTATAACCATAGCGTTTGTTATTCCCGTTAATTTTGTTATATTTGGAGGTATAAAATCGTAGGTAGGTTTTACAAGAGTGGTGAATTTGTCTGTTATTATCCAACCTTCAACCTTTACAGCAGCTATCTCTATTATCTGACTATTTCTTGGATTTAAGCCTGTTGTTTCCAAATCAACAACAGAAAATACCGCCTCATCTATAGTTAGGTTATACACAGCTCATCCTTTTTAGTTTAGTTAATATCTATTTTAACCTTTTTGATTAAATTTTCAAAATCTTTTATAAAGATATCCAGCTTATCTATATCTATTGGAAACGAGATAGAGTTAGAAGAAACAGATATGGGTTTTAAATCTTTTATAATCTCCATTAGTAAGTTAGGGTTAATATCTTCAAAACTAAACTTTAAGATACCAGATTTTATCTCTATTTTATTTATACCTATCTCTGAAGCTAACTTTTCGGCTTTTTTGATGTTTATAAATCTGTTTAACAGAACAGGGATATTTCTATAAAACTCTTGGAGATACTCTCTTAAACTTTCTATCTCTTCAGTAGTTTGTAGCTTTGACAAAGCCATAGTTATATTAAGTCTCTCCGCAGGGTCTTGTATAAAGTCTTGAGGTATGTATAGATCTGTATCTATATCAATATCAACGGTTTTTTCTTCTGTTTTTTCCTGTATAGCTTCTTTAAGTAACTTTATATACATATCCATTCCAACGGCTTTTATAAATCCACTTTGCTCTATACCGAGTATATTCCCAGGACCCCTCATCCTAAGGTCTTCAAGAGATACTTTTAGTCCGGATCCAGGTCTTGTGAGTTTAGATAAAACCCTTATTCTTTCCTTAGCCTCATCTGTCATCATTTTGGGAGTAAGTAGATAGCAGTATGCCTGTTTATCTGCCCTTCCTACTCTTCCTCTTATATGATAGAGTTGTGTTAATCCAAAGCTGTCTGCCCTCTCAACAATCAGTGTATTTGCTGTTGGTATATCTATTCCAGTCTCTATTATAGAGGTGCTAACGAGTATATCTATCTTTCTCTCTAAGAATTTAATGATCTTCTCCTCTATCTCCTTCGGCTTCATCTTTCCATGTACAAAATCTATATTACATTGAGGAAATAATGTTTTAAGATAATTTACTCTCTCCTTAATAGTTTCTATTCTGTTGTGTAGGAAAAAAACCTGTCCATTTCTTTGTAGCTCTAAATCTACTGCTTTTTTTATAACAGATTCATCAAAAGGAGATATAAGGGTTTTTATCTCTATTCTGCCTTCGGGAGGAGTGTTTATCACAGATATATCTTTTAATTTTGATATAACCATATTTAATGTTCTGGGTATAGGTGTTGCGGAGATGTATATCGTGTCTATATCTTTTTTTAGCTGTCTGAGTTTCTCCTTAGCTCTAACACCGAAACGATGCTCCTCATCTATAATCAGAAGTCCTAAATTTTTAAACTCTACATCCTCTTGAAGTAATCTATGGGTTCCTATTACCACATCTATCTGTCCGTTTTTTAGTTTCTCCAAAACTTCTTTTTGCTGAGTTTTTGTCTTTAATCTTGATAAATTCTCTACCTCTATACCAACATTATTCAATCTCTCTCTAAATTTTTTGTAATGTTGATATGATAGAACTGTAGTCGGAACTATTACTGCTACTTGGTATCCATTTGAAACTGCTATTGCTGTAGCTCTTATGGCAACTTCTGTTTTACCGAAACCAACATCTCCACATATAACTCTATCCATCGGAGTATCTTTTTTAAAGTCTCTCTTTATTTCCGTTATAGCTTTAAGTTGATCCGGAGTCTCTGCAAACTCAAAACTTTCCTCAACAGCTTTTATTATCTCATTATCTACCGAAAGAGGCTCTCTTTTTACAGATTTTCTTTCTGCATACAGATTTACAAGTTGTTTTGCTATATTTTTTAGAGACTCCTTTACTTTTTTCTTTAAATTTCTCCAAGTAGGTGCACCTATTTTGTCTATCTTTATATTGCCATCTGCTTTGTATTTATGGATTTTATCAAGATGTAGATAGGACACCAAAACTTTTTCGTTATCTGCGTATTCTAAAATCATAAAGTCATAGATTTTACCTTTAATCTCCCTTGTTTCTACTCCTCTGTATATACCTATTCCGAAATCTTCATGGATAACATAATCTCCAACTTCAATAGGTTCAAACTCAAAATCAATTTTCGACTTAAATTCAGGAATGAATACAATCTTTTTTTCCGGTAAAATCAACCTTCTGTTTACAGGAAGTTTTATTACTTGGTAATCCTGAGGAATATCTTTTTGATTGTAAATACTCTGTCCCAAGGAGTAAAAGTAAGTTGCTTCTTTGTAAATCTCTTCGTATATATCAAATAGGTATAAATCTCCTTCTATTAACTCTTTAAACTTCACAGTAGGCATATCTCTGAGTTTGATAGGTTCCTTTGATTCTACAGGTTTATCGTACAGAGGTTGAATATATATGTTTTCCAATTTTTTTCTTGTTGATATTTTTGACCTTAAAAATATATTTTCAACTGTATCCCCCCATAGATCAATCTCAACTACTCCTATGTATGGAATGTTTATCGTGATAAATCCCCCTTTTACTGAAAATTCTCCTTCGTATTCGACTGTATCAACCCTTATATACCCGGATTCGTACAGTTTTTGTAGAAATATATCCCTGTTTAAATCTTGTGATACCTTTACATTTAAAAATCTGTTGATGAATTTATCCTTAGGTAAAACTTCTACGTTAAGTCCTTCCTTTGATAAAACGACTATAAATTTTTTTGAATTGACAAGATGTAGATAAGTGTAATTTCTATCTATCTGACTTTTTATATCAAGTATATTCTGCTCTGACGGAAAGTATAAAACTGGTATATCTAATTTTAGATAATCTCGGTAAGCTCTGATGTTGGCAAAACATTCGTGAGCCTTCTTCTCTGTATCTGTTATAAAGAAAGCTTTTTTTGTAGATGTTAATACGAAATACTCCGGATAGGAGCTGTTTCCAACGAAAATTTTCATCTATTAGCTGTCTAATACAACCTTAACTAACTTTCCGTAACCTGCCGGAACATACAGATTGTAAATCTTTCCATCATCAGGAATAACACCTCTTACGAAGTGTTTATTTAACTCTTTTAATCTTTGCTCCGGAATATAAGCAAGCTTTGCTATCGTTTTTAAATCATAGTTTCCACTAACTTGAACTACTTCTATATCAGCTTCCTTTGTTAAACCATTTTTGTTGATTATTCTTTTACCTTCTTCTGCGAAAGCTAAAAATTTAACTAAGTAGTTCTGTGTTTGTTTAGGTAAGTATCTCCTTATGTCCGAAAAGCTGTTTCCATGATAGCTTACCTTAGTAATAACTTTACCATGACCGGCATTATAACTTGCCAAAACAAGCTTCCAATCTCCGAATATTCCGTATAGATGTTTAAGATACTTCGCCGCAGCTTGAGTAGATTTTATAGGATCAAGTCTCTCATCAACATATCTATTTACAACTAAACCAAACGCCCTTGCTGTTTGAGGCATAAGTTGCCATATTCCTGCAGCTCCCTTTGGAGATTTTACCCCATTGATGTAGTGGCTTTCTATGGCAGGTATAAAAACAAGTTCTGTAGGTAAGTTATGTTTTATAAGTATGGATATGATTAAAGGTATGTACTTTTTTCCGTTTTCAAGAGATGTCTCTATGACTTTTCTGTTTTTTGCAATAAAACTCTCTTTTTCTTTCTCTAACCAGTTATCTTTTTCTGATATACTTTTTAAATAATATTCTAACTTCTCAATATCTTCAGATTTACTCAACGTAATCTCTACGTTTTTACTCACTTCCTCTTGAATTAAAAACTCTTTTCCAGAAGAGGCCTTAACTGTCAATACCGAAATTAAAAGTACAGCTAATATCAATAACTTACTCATTCTCAAACCTCATTAAGTTTTTGTAAATTATAAAATATTTTTTCAAAATAAACAACCCCCTGTATGAGTTCTATACATCGTGAACACCTTCACCTAAAAATTTTATCATACTCC
>JBBFMH010000043.1:0-11300 GCA_037478615.1 Hydrogenothermaceae bacterium | reverse complement strand
CCTGCAGTAATGATCCATTAAACAGTTCATCATGGTTGTAATCCCAGGGAACACCATAATCTAATACCATATCCGGAATTATTCCGTCCCTTAGATTACCATTTTCGTCAAAACCACCACCAGCTTCCATCCAATTTCTTGGATATCCGTATCCCGGATGTGTTTCAACGTTATTCCAATACATATACTCTCTACCATTTCTGTTTGTCCACTGAGTTTTACATGCTACCGTACAGGTTTGACAACCTATACATTTATTTAAATCCATTACCATCGCAAGTTGTCTTTTTGACATTTAACGACCTCCTTTTATACTTTTTCTATATCTACAGAAGTTTCAAAGGCATGTTGGTTTCCATCCCAGTTTCCACCAAACTTCAAGTGTCCCCAACCGTCTGAAAGTTCAAGTAAGTTAAGAGGAGACGCAACTACTTCATTGTGTCCTTTTCTTCCTTTGTAGAAGAAAGGCTCCCATCCATGCTCTAAGATTATCGCATCCTTAGGACAGGATGGATATATTTTTGCCATAGCATAAAACTCACCGATAGAGTTGTAGACTCTTATCTCATCTCCATCTTTAATTCCTTTCTTCTTAGCCATTTCCGGGTTTATCATTACATAAGGTTTTCCTCTCTGAAGTCTGAGTAAAAGTGTTGAAGTTTTATAAGTTGAGTGAATTGACCATCTTGCGTGAGGAGTCATTAAAACAAATGGGTACTTTCTCGGTCTAATTGGCTCCTTAGCAGTAGGTACGTTTGCACCTTCTTGTATCCATAGATCATCATCTACATAGTAGGTAATTCTTCCCGACAGTGTTTCAAAACGCTCATACAGATATAGGTTGTTCTCAAAGAAGTTATAAGGCTTATCTGGGTAGAGAGGAGATGTCTTTCCTGCTTTTTCATTTAAAGTTAGATAACCACCTCTCTTAAACATTGACTCTATTGTGTTAGGTTTGAACTGTGCAGTATGTTCAAGAGCAAGTTCTACGGCATCTTTATCTGTTCTGAGCTTACCTCCGATAGTAAACTCTTCTACAACTTTATCTAAATCTCTATATCCAGTTTTTGAGAACTTAGGATCCGGTATCTTAATGTACTTCTCATCTCCAGTCTCTTTATACTTTTTCATTGCTATCTCTTGGATTTTTTCAACGATCATAGTACAGATTTCCCACTCTGATTTAGCTTCACCAACAGGTTTCAGATTTGCAGGTGGATGAGCAAGGTTTGCAAACCTGTGATAACCTGGGTTTGTTCTTAAATCCCAAACTTCATAGTGAGATTTCGCAGGAAGAAGTATATCTGCATAGTTAGCAAAATCAGACATTCTAAAATCAACATAAGCTATGAACTTGGCTTTCTCTAAAAATGCCTTTTTGTAAGAAGCACCTTTGTTTCTTCTAAATCTTGCATCTGCAAATAAGAGGAACGTCTGAACATCATTCCAGTATGGCTTACCTTTACCTACTCCTTTGTCTCCTTCAGACTTAGCTAACATCTCTTGGACTTTCTTCTTATACTCTTCTTTTGATACTCCCATAACCTGTTTGAAGGTATCTTCTTCGTAGAGTTTGTCAAAGTCTTCCATCATATTTCCAAGGACAAACTCACTTACAAATCCAGAAGCAAACCTATGTTGGTACTTACCAGCAAATCCAGATATGATGTCAAGACCACTTATGGACCATTCGTTTTCAGAGTTAAATCCTCCATAAGGTCCAAGTCTACCACACAGAGGGGTTATAGAAGCTATAGCTCTCTGAGCGAGCATACCGTTAAAGTATTTACCTATGGTGAATCCCATAGATAATGTTACAACCTTAGGAAGTGCAATATCTTTTGCAAGCTGTTCTACTATTTTTGGATGGACATTGGTAAGTTTAAACACCTTCTCAGCAGCGAATTTCTGAGCCTCGGCTTTCAATAACTCAAAAGCAGGTGTAACTTTCACTTTAGAGCCATCTTTTAACTTAACTTCATACACTCCCTCTAAAGCAGGGTCTATATCCCATCCAACATCTTTAAGTCTCAATGTTTTAACAGGACTACCTTCCGAACCTGGCATTACTGTAAATTTACCATTTTTGAGGTTGTAAGATATGAAAACTTCGTGCTCTTCAAAATGTTTTCCGTGTGCCTTTTCTTCCATATTGTGGAAAATCTCTTTATCAAACTGCGGATCATTTGTGTCTATGTCAGATAGTCTGAGAAGTTTTTTGTTGTCAAGTCTTACCAAGAAAGGAAGATCAGTAAATACTTTTATAAAGTTAGGTTTATAGAGTTTTTTCTGTATTATCTCATTTATTATTGCCATAGCCAAAAAGCCGTCATATCCGGCTCTCACAGGAACCCAAAGGTCTGCACTTTTACAGGTTGCGTTGTAATCTGGAGTAATAACTATAACTTTTCCACCGTTATACTTTCCTTCCCAAACCCAGTGAGCGTCCGGTATCCTTGTTTTATTAGGGTCCTGTCCCCACCATATCTGAACGTTTGCAGTATAGACAAAGTCATAAGAGAAACCTATATTACCTTCACCATAAACCAGTGATACTCCTGGGAACATATCACCAACATAAGAGGCTATGTAAGGTCTAACTGCTCCAAGTAAGGTGCCAAGTCTCTTTCCAGAAGCTGCCCTTGCTTCTGTAAGCATTCCTGCTCCAACGTGTATGTAGTTACCTTGAGGACCAACAGTTAACATGGTTTCGTATATTTTTGTTGCAACTTCGGTTATTGCCTCATCCCAGGATATTCTCTTCCATTTTCCTTCTCCTCTCTCACCAACTCTCTTCATTGGATAGAGAATTCTATCCTTTTCATACATAACTTGAGAGTGTTGAACACCTTTATTACAACCTCTTGGGTTTGCATCCGGTATTTTAGGGTTCAAAAGAGGATAGTTAGCAGCTTGATTCTCTCTTGTAACTATGCCGTTTTGTACCCATACATCCCAGGCACAGTTTCCCTGACAGTTTACACAGTGATACGCAGTTCCATGCTCTTCTTTCTGTCCATACGTGTATGCAAACTCTTTCCTGTACATATTTTCAACATAAGAGCTGTTTGGATAGGAAGACCTTGGGTCTTCTACTATCATGGCATTGCTTTTAGCAAACGCCTGAGAGGTGCCAATCGTAGTTGCAGCACCTGTTGCTGACATAACCTTCAAAAAGTCCCTTCTTGATATTGCCATCACTTTACCTCCAGGTTATTTTCTATTTTTATAGACAACCACCACCACCACCGGCTTTAGGTGGAGTGTACTCTCCAGATTCATCAGGTAAACCTGCCTCTTGCCATGATCCCATACCACCGGCAAGATTCTGAGCATTACTAAATTTTTCAGCACATTTCTTGAAAATCTCTGGATTTCCGTCAGTTGACACTATAACAGTATAAGCATAAGGGTTTATCCTTTTAAGTGCCTCTTGTAAATTTTCAGTTGTCATTTTTGACTCATCACAGTTAGGAAACGGTAAAGATCCTGGGATTCTGGAATCTTCATAACCACCAACTTCATCAGAGGAAGTCAGCTCTCTTACATCTACTACCTGAACTTTTAACTTGGGATTTGAAAGTTTTTTATATAACTCCTCAGCTGTAATAGGTATATTTTTCTGAAGCTCTATCTGTTTTTTCCCTAAGATTAAAAGATAGACAGCTAATATAGCTATAACTACTATATATATAGATCTCTCTACTTTCGGACTCATCACTGATTACCTCCCTGTACAGCAGAAACCTCAGATAATTTTTTCTCAAGTTCTCCGATCTGCTTATTTACACCTACAGCAGACACTATCAAAATTATTATAGCTATCCAAAATAAAGCTCTCTCTACCATACTCATCTCACTTCACCTCTATTAATCATAGACTTCGTCAGAAACTTTCTTAGCTTCTATAAACCTCTGCCATCTTCCCATGTAGATGAGGTTAGCAGTTATAACACCTACAATAAAGTAAGTTGCAGACATAACCATACTACCTATTGACAAGGTAGGATAAGCAGCCAAGAATGCTCCTGTTGTACATCCTCCACCTATCATAGCTCCTAATGCCAAGAACAGACCTGCAAAGAAAACTAAAACCATTCTAACTACAGGAACAGGTGCAACAGCTTGTGCGAAAGCAGGAGGAACAGGATCAAATTTAAACTTACCAGATATTAAAGCAGCTAAAAATGCTCCTGGAAGAACACCTATAAGTAAACCAGCTCTATACATAGTACTTTCTGTGATCTTTGGAAGAACATTAGATAAAGGATGACCTAAACTATCAGCTATCCATCCAACCAAAGAAAGTAAAGCACCTGAAAAACCAAGATACTCACCTTGAGCTGTAACTGCAGCAATTATAGACCCTGCTGCTACTCCACCAACAGCCCAGTGCCACTCACCTTTTATAAGCTTTTCCACAACGCTACTATACTGTTGCTCTTGATAGAGCTTCTTTGCTGGATCTAAATAATCTGCCACTAAAGCAAGGATAATGAACAAAACACCCCAGGCCACAGCCAAAGGACCAAAGGATATACCTAAGACTCCGTAGAGAGTAAGATCCTTAGAGTGTCCAAGTATACCCGCTTCAACCAGAGATGGCTGAATTGCATTGTATACCAATATTCCAACAATCAAACCTAAAACACCAGCCGCAGATATAAACTTACCTGCACCGACCCTAGCAACACATGTTCCTGGACAGAAACCTGCAGAAGCCATAGCTATACCGAACATTACTCCACCTATTATGTGAGCCACACCTAAGTATCCCATAACTCTCGGAACTAAGTTTGAATCTTCTGCAAATCCAAATATGTGAGCTAATCCATAGATTATAGATGCAGTTGCTATTCCTGTAAAAGCAAACTTCATTATTTTAAGGTCTCTTAATAGAAGCATACCTTCTACTCTCGAATATCTAACCGCACCAACTTTAAAGAGAACAAAGCCAAAGAGAGCTCCCATTAAAATACCTTTAAGTAAATGTTCAGAATGTTCCATGATACTAACCTCCGTTGATTATATAAAGGAGGGTGGCTTTTACCACCCCGAAGATTTACTTACTGTTCAAGAGGGAGAGATGAGTCATTACCCCATTCATCCCAAGAACCAACATAAACCTTAGCTTTAGAATAACCTGCGAGTTTTAAAGCTGCATAAACGAATGAACCTCTTCCAAGTCCTACGTGACAGTAAGATATAACTGTTTTATCTGGAGTGATACCGGCTCTTTCAAGTTGTTTCTTAACCTGATCTACAGGTTTAAATAGAGGCTTATCTGCTTCTCCGTTAGGGTTTCCTGCAATCTTCTTCCATTCAAAGAACTTAGCTCCTGGAACGTGTCCACCCCTTGCAACCTGTATATGTTTTCCTGGGGATTCAAGAGCATCAAGTAGAGTTTTCCCAGTGTATTCCTCAAATCTTCTTGCATCGAGAATAACGTAATTAGGATCCTTAGAAGCTTTTAAAACTTCATCTTTTGTAGCAAGGATATCTTTTCTAACTTTTACAGTAAATTTACCTGGAGCAGGTTTCTTAGCCGGACCTGTTTCTACAGGAAGACCTTTTGCTTTCCAAGTAGCAAATCCACCATCTAACATCTGAACGTTATCAACACCGTAAAGATATAGGAAAAACCATACACCAGATGCGTTTGGACCTTTGCCATCGTCATAGGCAATTACATGTGAGTTATTACTAATTCCAAGTTCAGAGATAAATTTCTCAGCTGTCTTTTCACACATAGGAAGACCGCCACACTTCCTAACGTCATTTAAATAGTGTAGGTCGTGAGCAAAAGCATTAACTGAACCTGGAATATGTCCCTGAGCAAAAACCTTAGGATCATCACCATTGACAAATACGGCTTTACCGACAAGATCCTTTGCTTGATCTACAGAGATAAGTAGATCTGCTGCATTTGATGCGGAGACTGAGAGCAGTCCTGCCGCTGCGAGAGCTAAAACTTTCTTCATACTAAAACCTCCTTTAAGAATATTCACATATTAAAATATTACCATAAACATTAAGTTGTCAAACACTAACCAAACATATTCAATTTCATAACACCGTTATAATTAAAAGCAAATTCTATGCCAAATTTTAAAAATTTTTAAAACTTATTAACTGAATTTAACTGTAAAGTTAGCTATCATTAACTAATAAGAATATTCGAAACTTTATATATTTCAAAATGAAAGTATATATTTCAAGATGAAAACAAATTACACCTTTTTACCATACTATTAAGGTTAAGGTATAATAATGTTATGGAAAATATCAATAGATGAGGGCTGAATCAAATGGAAGATATTAAGAAAATTCCTATAGAAGAGGAAGTTAAAAGTGCTTATATAGACTATGCTATGTCGGTTATAGCCGGAAGGGCTATTCCGGATGTAAGAGATGGTCTAAAACCTGTTCAAAGAAGAATTCTTTTTTCAATGTATGAACTTGGATTACTTCCGGGAAAACCTTATAAAAAATCTGCAAGAATAGTAGGAGAAACTTTAGGTAAATTTCATCCCCACGGTGATACTTCCGTCTACGATGCCCTTGTTAGATTAGCTCAGGATTTTACAATGAGATATCCTCTAATTGATGGACAAGGAAACTTTGGATCAGTAGATGGAGATCCTCCGGCTGCGATGAGGTACTGTGTTACTGGAGATACACTTATAAATACAGATAAGGGAATTCTAAAAATAAAAGATATAGTACCTAATAGTCAAGAAAATTCCGATAATCCTGTTGATATAAAGGTCCAATCCATTAATAGGAGAATAAACAGTTGCGATATGTTCTTTAACAGTGGAAAACATAAAACTATTAAAATAGAAACTGTTGAAGGTTACGAAATTGAAGGAAGTTTTAATCATCCTGTCCTTACCTGGGATATAGATATCTCAGGAAAGCCTATTTACAGGTGGAAATACCTATCTGAGATAAGGCTTAATGATTATGTGATAGTAAGTAGAGAAAATGATATAGATTCTACAGAAGATAAACTTACAGAAGAAGAAGCTATTTTGTTAGGATCTCTCGTATCTGAAGGATATATATCTGATAACAGAGTTGGATTTAATAACACAAATCCAGAATTTGTAAATACATTCAGAAACAGTATTAGATCGACTTATGGAAATGTAGAATGTATTTATAAGAGAAAGTTAAAAAGTGGAAAAACCTTAACAGAGATACAAATACATAGCCGAAAAGTGATAGAAGATGTTAAAGCTAAAGGGTTTAATCAGAAAGCATCAAATAAAGAGATACCTCAGATTATTTTAAGTTCTTCAAAAAGAATTCAGAAGGCTTTTCTTAGGGCTCTTTTTGAAGGGGATGGATCTGTTTACAAAGGTAAAAGAACAGTCTTAATATCTTACTCATCAAAGAGCCTGAAACTTGTAAAACAAATACAAGTAGTCCTCTTAAACTTTGGAATTATATCAAAAATACATCCGGATAGATATAATTATAGATTGATAATATCTGGATATCAAAATATAAAACTTTTCTATGAAAGGATTGGATTCTTATCAGAAAAACAAAAAAAACTTGAAGAACTGATAAATAAATCTTTTGTTAAGAAAACAGCAAACAGCAAAACGGACTTTATTCCATTCTTATCTTCTTATTTAAAATCTAAATATAAAGGTTTTGGGTTTAACGAGTGGTTAACAAAACATAACTTAGATAGATACAGTAAATTAGAGAAATATTTTAATGTATTAAAAAGATTTTTAGATGAGAAAGATCTGACTTTTATAGAAGAACTCCTAAGAAACAGATATTACTTTGCAAAAGTTAAAGATGTTAAGTATACCGGAGAGAAGATCGTTTACTCTTTAAGGGTAAATAGTCAATGTCACTCCTTTGTTGCAAATGGAATTATAAACCACAATACTGAAGCCAGACTTACTAAACTTGCCGTTGAGATGCTTGAGGATATAGAGAAGAGCACAGTTGATATGATGCCAAACTTCGATGCATCTTTAGAGGAGCCAACAGTTCTTCCTTCAAAATTTCCAAACCTTATATGTAACGGAACTTCCGGCATAGCGGTAGGACTTGCAACAAGTATTCCCCCTCACAATTTCAAAGAAGTCGGTGAAGCTCTTAAATACCTTGCCCAGTTTCCAGATGCTACAGAGGAGGAGTTGTGTCAGTTTATAAAAGGTCCGGATTTTCCTACAGGGGGAATAATAACAACACCCCATGATGAGATAGTAAATATATATAAATCGTCAAGAGGTTCAATCACAGTAAAAGGAAAGGCAAGAATAGAAAAACTACCTGGAAACCGTCAGAGAATAGTTATATACGAGATACCATACCAGGTGAATAAAGTTGAACTTATAAAGAAGATAGCAGAGTTGGTTAGAACAGGTAAAGAAAAGGGAATATCTGATCTAAGAGACGAATCAGACAGGACAGGTATAAGGATAATAGTAGATTTAAAGAGGGATGCAAATCCGGAGAAAGTATTGAAAAAGCTGTATAAAAGCACACCTCTTGAAAAAAACATTCCTATAAACTTGACTGTTTTAGTTGATAAACAACCTAAGATATTGACTCTTAAAGGACTTTTATTAGAGTTTATAAAACACAGAATAGAAGTCATAACGAGAAGAACTCAGTTTGAATTAGACAAAGCACAGAGAAGATTACATATAGTAGAAGGATTACTTAAAGCATTATCTAATCCTGACAAAGTTATAACTATAATTAGATCATCAAAGGATACAAATCAAGCAAGAGAAGATCTATCTTCAGCGTTTGAGCTATCAAAAGCACAGGCAGATGCCATACTTGATATGAGACTTGCCAGATTCACTACTTTAGAAAGCGAAAAACTTAAAGAAGAGGCAAAGCAGCTTGAAAATGATATAAGAAAGTATCAGCTTATTCTATCAAGTGAAGATGAGAAAATAAAAGTCTTCATAGAAGAGATGGATTATATGCTTTCAAAGTATGGGGACGAGAGAAAAACCACAATATCAACAGAAAAGGAACTTACATTTAAAGAAGAGTTTTACTTTGGCATAACAAACTTTGGAAAAATAGCAAATATAAAGTATGATGAAAACAGTGAAGAGGATTATATCCAGAAAATAATAAACAGTTTTGCATCAAGACTTGAAGAGGGAGAGAAGATAATCTCTATACAGAAAGTTGAAGGTTCAAAACCTATAGTTTTCATAACAAAGTCAGGTAAAACCTTCTGGAGCCTGGTTATAGATCTGCCGAAAGGTGAGGACAAACTAGGCATAGACGAGGAGATTGTTGGATCAGCTTATCAAGGAGAAGGGAAAGAAAACAGAGTGTTTATACTCACAAAGAAAGGCGTTATAAAGAGAATGTTTGATGAAGAGATATTTTACAAATCTCAAGGACACACCATTATGCCACTTTCAGAGGATGATGAAGTTGTAACCGCTTTTGCAGACCAAGAAAATACATACATAGGAGTATATACGAAAAATGCTGATTTGCTCATATTTGAGAGAAATGAGGTCAGAGTAACGGGAGATAAAGCAAAAGGTGTTGAATCTATAGACCTTGATGAAACTGACGAAGTAGCCGGGTCTTTCCTACTAAACAGCGACAATTATTTCTTCGTTGTAACAGAAGAGGGATATATGAAGTTAGTGGCAAGAGATGAGATACCGGTAAAAAAGAGAGGGCAAAAGGGTCTTATGATAGTTAAACTTAACAGAGGTGACAGGTTAGCATCAGTTGCTCCTGTAAATCTTGGGGATACCGTGATTATCAACACATACAGTGGTAAACTGTTAAAACTTAAAGTAGATACTCAAACTTTCACTGTATCAAAAAGAACGGCAACCGGAGAGAAAAAGTTAAATTTTGATGCAGACAGAATCTCAAAAGTTTTGAAGGTTTAAGATGGCTGTAAGGATTTTACTTATACTTGGAATATTAATAGGTTTGTATGCAATATTTAACAACATTGGAGGTCTAAATCCAGCAGGTATAGATGACCCTATCCTTGCCTTTGGAAAGTTTCTCATAGCTCTCTTTCCAGTTATAGCAGGTATAGTTATCATATACGTAAGTTTTTCCGGACTTTTCTCAAAGAAGGAGAAAGATAATGAGACAACAGATAAGAAATCTTAAAAACTACCCTATGGAAGAGTTAAATAGAATAAAAGCTTCTCTAAAAGAAAAAGGTGTAAAGATATATGACTTTGGAACCGGAGATCCAAGGGAACCTACTCCTGACTTTATCAGAAAAGCACTTTTAGACTCCGTTCCTGTTGTAAGTCAGTATCCATCTGTTGCAGGAAGAAAAGACCTTAGAGATACTATATCAAGATACTTTGAGAGGAGATTTTCTGTAAAATTAAACCCTGACAGCCAGATAATACCATCTGCCGGATCAAAGGAAGCTATATTCCACTTTCCACTTGTGTTTATTGACCCAGAAAGTGATAAGAGGAGAGTAATATTTGGAACCCCTGCATATCCCGTTTATGAGAGAGGGACATTATACGCTGGAGGATTACCTACAGCCATAAAACTAAAAGAAGAGGATGGGTTTTTACTTAGATTAGATAAAGTTGAAAAATCTATTTTAGAAGAAACAAAGATAGTTTGGATAAACTATCCCCATAACCCTACAGGTGCCGTTGCAGATCCGGAGTATTTAAAGGATGTTGTAAATATATGTAAAAAATACAACATAATACTATGCTCTGATGAGTGTTATGTAGAGGTATACTTTGAAGATAAACCTCACTCTATACTGGAGTTTGGAATAGAGAATATAGTAGTTTTCCATTCTCTTTCAAAGAGAAGTGGAATGACAGGATACAGAAGTGGATTTATAGCCGGAGATGAAAAGATAGTATCAACCTACATAAAAGAGAGAGCAAACTTCGGAGTTGCATCTCCTGACTTTATACAGATAGCTGCAAAATCCGCATGGGAAGATGACACACATGTTGAAGAGAGAAACAGAATCTTTAAAGAGAAGAGAGACCTATTTATAGATTTCTTAGATAAAATAGGATTGGAATACTTATATCCAAAAGCAACATTTTATATATGGATTAAATCACCTACCAACATTCCAGCAAAAGATTATGTGAAGAAACTTCTTGAAAACGGAATAGTGGTGTCAATAGGAGAGAATTTCTGTAGCAGTCAAGAGATATCAGATGGAAGTTGTGAAAGTCAGTATTTTAGAATTGCGTTAGTGCCTACCATAGAAGAGTGTAAAGAAGCTATAAAAGTTTGGGAAAAAGTCCATAAGGAGTTAGGATGTTAAAGTT
>JBBFMH010000042.1:0-11304 GCA_037478615.1 Hydrogenothermaceae bacterium | reverse complement strand
GATTTTAATGGTTGCTGGTTTAGAGAGATATTTTCAGATAGTTAAATGTTTCAGAGATGAAGACTTAAGAGCAGATAGACAGCCTGAATTTACCCAGATAGACTATGAGATGTCTTTCGTATCCCAGGAAGATGTTATGGCTATATCAGAAGCTCTAATACAACATGTATTCAAAAAGGTTCTCGGAATAGATGTAAAAACTCCTTTCAGGAGAATGAGTTACGATGAAGCTATGAATAGGTATGGGACAGACAAACCGGATTTAAGGTATGGACTTGAGCTTATAGATATAACTGATATAGCTTCAGAAGTTGAGTTTAAGGTTTTTAACGATGTGGCAAAAGCTGGAGGATTAGTAAAAGGTATAAACGTAAAAGGTGGCGGAAAGTTTTCAAGAAAAGAGATAGATGACCTTACAGAGTATGCTAAGAAGTTTGGTGCAAAAGGTATGGCATGGATTAAACTTGAAAATGGAGAGGTAAATTCTCCCATACTTAAATTCTTTACGGAGGATCAGAAGCAAAAACTGTTTGAAAGGATGGATGCTAAAGATGGAGACCTGTTAGTATTTATAGCAGACAAAAAAGATATTACCCACAGGGTTTTAGGATTTTTAAGAAAACATCTTGCAGAGAAGTTAAACCTTATAGAAGATGGTAGATGGGAGTTTCTATGGGTTGTTGATTTTCCTCTATTTGAGTGGGATGAAGAAGAAAATAGACTTGTTGCGATCCATCACCCATTTACAAGCCCAAAAGATGAAGATATACAGAGGTTAGATGAAGCTCTTGAAGATATAAATGTGGCACTTTCTTTTAAATCAAAAGCTTATGATATGGTTTTAAACGGTGAGGAGATAGGAGGAGGTTCCATAAGGATACACAATCCTCAGATACAACAAAAGATATTCAAACTTCTGAATATCTCAGAGGAGGAAGCAAAGGAAAAGTTTGGATTTTTAATAGAAGCTTTAAGTTATGGAGCACCTCCTCATGGTGGACTTGCTTTTGGTTTAGACAGGATAATAGCTCTAATGACAGGCTCAGAGAGTATAAGGGATGTTATAGCATTTCCGAAAACCCAAAAAGGTATCTGTCCTTTAACAGGAGCTCCTGATTTTGTTTCTCAAAAACAGCTTGACGAACTGGGTATAAAAGTTGTTGAGGAAGAAGATTGAAAGTGGCTCTAACCGTTGCCGGCTCTGACCCTTCCGGAGGAGCCGGTATTCAAGCAGATATGAGAGTTTTTACTACCTTTGGACTTTACTCAATGTCTGTGATAACAGCTTTAACCGTTCAAAATACATTGGGAGTAAAAGAGTCCATCCCTGTTTCATCTGATGTCTTTAAAAAACAGCTTGAAACTGTTTTAGAGGATATAGTTCCTGATGTCTTAAAAGTAGGTATGCTTCAAACTGCCGAAAATGTGGAGATTTTAGCTGAAAGTATAGAAAGGTACAACTTAAAAATAAACGTAGTAGATACAGTTATAAAATCAAAAAATGGCACATTCCTTTTAGAGCCAAGGGGAATAGAGAGTTTTATAAAAAAAATCATACCTCTAACTTATGTATTAACCCCAAACATAGATGAAGCAGAATACTTGACAGGTAGAGATATTAGATCATTTGAAGATATAAAAAGAGCTTGTGTAGATCTACATAAAATTGGTGCAAAGTATGTGATAGTTAAAGGTGGACATTTTGATTATGGAGATGAGGTTGTAGATACACTATACAATGGAAGAGAGTTTTATACATTAAAAAGTAAAAAGATAAACACAAAAAACACCCACGGAACCGGTTGTACTTTTGCATCTGCTTTATCCTCTGCTATTGCAAAAGGAAAAGATGTGTATACCGCCTTTAATATTGCGAAAGCATACATGATGGGAGCTATATCAAATCAGATAGATATAGGAAAAGGTGTCGGTCCGGTAAACCATCTATGGCTTTCTGGAATGTAGTATTCCCGTCAAAATGTAAGATATGTGAAAACCCCTTTATATTCAAAGACCAAAATCTGTACTGTTCTTCCTGTATATCATCTATAACAAAGACAGATATATACTTCTGTAAAAGTTGCGGAATAACGGTTGAAGGTGGCTATCCTCTGTGTGATAGATGTAAGAAGGAAAAAGTTTATGACCATATAGAAGTTTTCACAGACTACTATAAAGTAGGAGAGATGATTGTAGATTATAAGTTAGCCGGTTATAAATCTCTCCATAAAGTCTTATCTCAGATGATAAAAGATGATCTTTTATCTTTCATAAAGAATAACAAGGTAGAAACTGTTTTATATGTTCCACTGCACCCATCCACTCTTAAAAAGAGAGGTTTTAACCATCTCAGACTGATACTGGAAGAGATAGTTCCATCTTTTATGTTAAAAGACTGGCTTACTAAGGAAAAGAAAACAAAGCTTCAGATAGAGCTTTCAGCAGAAGAGAGAGAAAAAAATCTTATTGGTGCTTTTTCCATAAAAGGAGAAGCGAAGTTCTATGGGCAGAATGTAGTTGTTTTTGACGATGTACTTACAACCGGATCAACTTTAAAAGAGATAGCAAAACTACTAAAAAAACAAAATGTTGGTAAAATATTTGGGTATGTGATTGCAAAAACTTAGGGGGTTTTGATGAAGATAACTGTAATCGGTGCTGGGTATGTTGGACTTGTAACAGCTGCTTGTTTTGCAGATTTAGGAAACGAGGTGATGTGTGTAGAGAAGATATCATCAAAATTAGAAAAACTATGTAGAGGAATATCTCCTATATATGAGCCTGGATTAGATGAGATGCTTCAAAAGAACATAAAAGAAGGGAGAATACAATTTACAGACAAGATAGAGGAAGGAGTGAATTTTAGTGATGTTATATTTATCTGTGTGGGAACTCCTCAGAGCGAGTCAGGAAAAGCTGATCTATCTCAGGTAGAGGAAGCTGCAAGACAGATAGCTACATATATGGATAGATACAAACTGATAATAGAGAAATCCACAGTTCCTGTAAATACACATAAATGGGTAAAAAAGACTGTAAAGAGATATGCAAAGAATGATATTGAGTTTGATGTTGCATCAAATCCGGAATTTTTAAGAGAAGGAAGTGCAATCTATGACTTTATGAATCCTGATAGGATAGTTGTGGGAGTGGAATCAGAAAAAGCCAAACAGATATTCCAACAGCTTTACAAACCATTCACAGATAAGGGCTATCCTCTCCTTATAACAACTCCACAGGCAGCAGAGTTGATAAAACACGCTTCAAACTCATTCCTTGCGATGAAAATATCCTATATAAATATGGTTGCTGACCTGTGTGAAAAAGTTGGAGCTGATATAAACGAAGTTGCAGACGGAATGGGATACGATAAGAGGATAGGAAGGGCGTTTCTAAACGCAGGACTTGGATACGGTGGTTCCTGTTTTCCAAAAGATGTTAAGGCTTTTGTAAAGATAGCAGAAGACAATGGAATAGATTTTTCACTTCTCAAAGAGGTTGAGAAGATAAATCAGAGAAGAAGAGAGAAGGTTATAGAGTTAATAGAAGATATATTATGGATAAATAAAGATAAAAACATAGCAATATGGGGACTTGCATTTAAACCAGAAACAGATGATATAAGAGAGGCACCTTCCATAGATATAGTAAAATCACTGAGCCAAACTGGAGCAAATTTAAGACTGTATGACCCAAAAGCTATGGATAACTATAAACAACTATTTCCGGAAAGTGATAATTTAAAGTATGTGGATGATAAATACGATGCTGTAAAAGATGCAGATATTTTGGTTATCATAACAGAGTGGAAAGAGTTTAAAGAGGCAGACCTTAGTAGAGTAAAATCATTGATGAGACTTCCTATAATAGTTGATGGTAGGAATATATACGACCCGAAATCTGTCAGAGATCTAGGATTTGAGTATTACAGCATAGGAAGACCGTGAAAGTTATTGAACATAAGTTAAGAGAGAGGAATTTAGAAAAACCTCAAAAAAGGCTTTATATAGCTATAGTTTTAAATATTCTTATAGTTTTACTTCAAGTTATATACGGTTTTATATCTAACTCAATATCACTTCTTGCAGATGCTTTACACAACTTACAAGATGTTGTAGCACTCATAATTGCTGTTATTGCTGTGATTTTTACATCTAAACTACCTACAAAGGATATGACTTACGGATTTATAAGATCCGAAGCTTTGGCAGGTTTTGTTAATAGTCTTGCCCTTATGATAACTCTGTTTGTGATAATACTGTTTGCTATAAAGAGATTAATATCTCCTGAGGTAGTTGAGGGACTTTATGTTGCAGTTTTTGGACTTTTAGGCTTTGTTATAAATCTTGTATCAGCTAAAATAATTCATATTCATCATCATGAAGAAGAGAATCATAACCACGAAGATTTAAATATAAAGTCAGCTTATTTACATCTTTTAAGTGATGCAGGTATATCTTTAGCGGTTTTTTTAGGTGGATTAGCTATATATTTTTACAAAATTTATTGGATAGATCCTTTACTGTCTTTGATATTTTCTATATACATTCTAAAAGAAACTTTTCCAGTTTTAAAGGATAGTTATAACATTCTTATGGAAGCTGTTCCAAAACATATAGATGTGGATAGGTTAATATTGGAGTTAAGAGAGGAATTTAAATCTATAAAAGAAATCCACGATCTTCATATATGGTCTTTATCTTCTGCTGATATCTATCTATCAGCACATATTGTGATAGATAATCTGAATCTTTCGGAGTATGAAAAGCTACTTTATCAATTAGAAAATTTCTTCAAAGAAAGAGGTATAAATCACATAACAATCCAGCCAGAGACAGAAAACTTCAACTGCCAACCCCTCCACTAACCACTTCAATTCCTCATAGGCACGCTAAAAACCTTGTTTGCTTCTCTCTGCAAAGATGTGAGAGAATGGTTTCAATTCCTCATAGGCACGCTAAAAACATGGTTGTTGCAAAAAGACTAATCCCCATTGATAAAGGTTTCAATTCCTCATAGGCACGCTAAAAACTCTATGTTTTCCAGCTGCTTCAAAGGTTGGAAGAAGGGTTTCAATTCCTCATAGGCACGCTAAAAACCCTGAAACATTTACTTATTCAGTTGCCAAGTTTTCTTTATCAAATCTTACTTATTTTAATATAACAAATTTCTCCTCTCCTGTCAAATTGAATTAATTTCCTGTCGACCTCCAATCTTGCAAAAACCCCTGGACATCGCCAAATCCTTGATACTGTAAATCAAAATCCAAATTTTGCCTAAAAATCCATTGAGATTTTATCTCAAAAAAGCTGCTAAAATCTACGATCGACAGACTAATATTTTTTACCTAATCAGAGATGAAAGTTTTATAATCCAAAGTGCAATAACTACCAACAACCAAAAAAGTAAAATAAAGATAAACGAAAACTCCAAAGATAACAAAAATATTTTAAGCAGTAAAAAAATTAGATAAGGAACAGCAACTATCACAATAAGGGATACAAAAACAAAAAGTAAAAATACAACAACGGCAATTAAGTAATTTTTAAACGTTAATTCCTTACTCATAAACTCTTATATGATTGTAAAGTGTATCTCTTTCTACAGGAATTTTACCAGCTTCTTTTATTAACCTTATTAATCTCTCCTTTGCTTGTTGAGTTGGTGATTTTGCTCCGGCAAAATGAGCTATCTTCTCTTCCATTACCGTTCCATCCATATCATCTGCACCAAAATTTAAAGCAACCTGAGCAGTTTTCTCTCCTATCATAACCCAGTATGCTTTTATATGAGTAATGTTATCAAGTAAAAGTCTTGAAACAGCTATGGTTTTTAAATCATCAATTCCGGAAGTGTAGTCATAAACCGGTAAATCATTATTTTCAGGTTGATAGGCAAGAGGTATAAAACAAGTAAAACCTCCGGTTTCGTCCTGTGCTTCCCTTATTTTTAGAATATGGTCAACTCTATCTTCATAACTTTCCACATGTCCGTATAACATTGTAGTTGTTGAGTGTAATCCTAATCTGTGGGCTATCTTATGTATCTCTAAATATTTCTGATATCCAATTTTTTTTGGAGCTATAACTTTTCTTACAGAAGGAGAAAAGATTTCTGCTCCCCCACCTGGTAAACTATCAAGTCCAGCTTCTTTTAGTTTTATTAAGACATCTTCATAACTTAATCCAGAAAGTTTTGAAAAGTAATCTATCTCAACAGCTGTAAATGCCTTTATATGAAGCTGAGGGAAGTTTTTCTTTATAATAGAAACTATGTTTAAATATCTCTGAAAATCCCAATCCGGATGAAGTCCTCCTACTATATGAACTTCAACAGCTCCGTTATCTACAGCATACTTTGCCTTTTCTAAAATCTGGTCATAACTCATCTCATAAGCTTTTGGGCTGTTTTTATCCATATCAGCAAAAGCACAGAATTTACAGTCAAGAACGCACACATTTGTAGGATTTATCTGTCTGTTTATAACAAAGTATGCATATTTACCATTTTTTTGCTCTGTTATATAATTTGCTAAAGCTCCTAAAGTTAGTATATCTTTTGTATTAAATAGCTTCACACCGTCTTCAAAAGACAATCTCTCTCCTTCTAAAATTTTATCTACAACTGGAAATATTTCTCTATCAGAAGCTAATTTTAAAGCAAGTTCTATATTCATCTTTCACTCCTATTTACTTACATATTCAAGATGTTTGAAAAACTCTGGGTAGGATATAAACACACAGTCAGCATCTTTTATTTTTATACCATCTTCTGCTATCAATCCCAAGATAGCAAATCCCATAGCTATCCTATGGTCTTTATAGCTATCTACTGTTCCACCTTTTATTTTTTGAGGTCCTTTGATTATCATTCCATCTTCAAGCTCTTCAACTTCAACACCTAAATTTCTAAGATTATTTACTACTGCCTTTATTCTATCACTTTCTTTTACTCTAAGCTCTTGTGCTCCAGTTATAACAGTTTCTCCTTCTGCCTGTGTGGCAACTATGGCAAGTAAAGGTATCTCATCAACCATAGATGGAACTTCCTCTTTTACAACCTTTACACCTTTAAGGTGGGAATGTTTAACGATGATATCTGCAACCATCTCTCCACCTTCTGTCCGATGGTTTATATACTCTATATCAGCTCCCATCTCTTTCAACTTCCTAAAAAAGCCATCTCTTGTAGGATTAACAAGGACATCTTTAAGTTTGATGTGAGAGTTTTTAACAAGTACTGCAGCAGCTACAAAAAAGGCTGCAGAGCTTGGATCAGCTGGAACATCTACTTTTATAGGTTCAAGTCTATCTACAGATTTTATACTAACTCTATATTCAGTATCGTAAATCTCGGTAGTTATATTAGCACCCATACTTATAAGCATCTTCTCGGTATGGTCTCTTGAGATTATTGGCTCTATAACTGTAGTTTTTCCATCAGCATAAAGTCCAGCAAGTAATAAAGCTGATTTTACCTGAGCTGAAGATTTTTCATTAAAAAACTCAATACCAGTTAAATTACCACCTCTCACAGATAAAGGTAGGTTGTTGCAGTTATTTCTTCCATCAATTTTAGCACCCATCTTTATAAGAGGTTTTGCAACTCTTCCCATAGGTCTTCTTTTTAAAGAGTCATCTCCTGTCATAACTGTAAAGAAGCTCTGTCCAGATAACACTCCCATAGTAAGCCGTGTTGTAGTTCCAGAGTTACCCATATCAATAATATCTTCAGGCTCTTTTAATCCTTTTAAACCTTTACCATAAACAGAGATAACCTGATTACTTTCTTCTATCCTTATTCCCAGTTTTCTATAACAGTTTAAGGTGGTGAGAGTATCTCCGGCTTTTAAAAAATGTCTTACTTCAGACTTTCCATCAGCCAGAGATGTGAGTATTATAGACCTATGAGATATGGATTTATCAGATGGAACTCTTAACTCTCCCTCTATTCTATTAACCTTTGAAATAAATTTTTCCATTTTCAACTCCTCAAATGTTTATAAATCCAAATTTAACAGCAAGATAGAAAGCTATAAAAATTATAGCAAGAAAAAGAAGAGAGTAGTATATAATAGCCATGATGTCTCTATCTTCACTTTTTTTAAAGTTTATAGTGTCATAAACAGATTCTATATGCTGTGGTTTTATAACTTTACTATCTTCCATAAATGCAACCATAAGAGATCTTGATACCAAAATATTTACTAACCTTGGATAACCATGTGTCAGCTCATATATCTTTTTTATTGTATCTGGTTCAAACTGAATATCTTCATTACCAGCAACTTTTAATCTATGGTAAATATAATTTTTAACCTCTCTCTCTGAAAGTGGTTGTAAAAACACTTTATTTGGAATTCTCTGATTTAACTGTCTTAATCTTATGTCGTTTAACTTTTCTTCTAACTCAGGCTGTCCAAATAACATTATCTGTATGAGCTTTTCTTTCTCTGTTTCCAGATTTGAAAGAAGTCTTAACTCTTCCAATGTTTCTATCGGTAGATTTTGAGCTTCGTCTATTATTATAAGAACTTTTTTACCTTCTTTTACTTTTTCTTCCAAAAATTTCTTAAATATTTTAAATATTTCATTTTTAGATATATCTTTATCATACTCTACACCAAACTCATCAAGAAGTGTTTTTAAAAATTCATCAGGATTTAAAGTGGGACTTAGTATAAGAGCGTATATATAGTTCTCTGGAAGTTTAGATAAAAACTTCCTTAATATGGTAGTTTTTCCCGTTCCCGGTTCTCCTATTATTACACAGAAACCCTCTCCGTTTGTAACAACATAGTGAAGTAAATTTTCTGCAACCCTATGGGTTAAAGCCGGAAAAAAGTATGTGTAATCCGGAGTTATCTTAAAGGGATCTTCCTTTAAACCAAAATAATCTAAGTAGTTCATTTTGCCTCTTTATCTTTAGGGAAGAAAATTGTTCTCACTCTCTCTTTCTGTCCCGTACTTACAGCTTTCTCCTCTGTTATATAGTAGTAGATAATTTCTCCCTCTACACTGTTTTTATCTTGATGAACTTCAGCTTCCCCTCTTAAAATTATCACATCTTGGTCTTTAATGTACTCACCTTCATTTCCTTTGCCCCATTTGTTCTCCTGTTTAAAATAAACATTCCCGACGGCAACTATCCTTGCCACATCATTTTTAATATCTAAATAAACCTTCATACTATCTGCCCTTAAGTATATATTTCCTTTATTTACTTCGACATTTCCGTTATAAACAATTAGTCTCTCCTTATTAAAATACTCAACCTTGTCTGCCGTTATAATCGTAGGAGCCTTTTTATCCGGTTTCTCTGCAGAAAATCCTTTTGACAGTGTTAAGAATAACGCTAAAAAAATCACAGTATATTTAACCATCTCTACCTCTTATCTCGGTTTTTACTTTCTCCAATGACATATTTCTCTCATCTATTTTAAAGATGAGATTTTTTCCCTCTATCTTCACTCCCTTTGATTCAATCGTATTATACACATTATTATAAGCCAGAGAGTCTTTTATAGATATATTTAAAATAGTAGTATTTAAAGAGGTATCCTTAGACAACACCAAAACATTTCCTATAAAACTCACAACCTCCTCTTTTGGATAGTAAAAAGCTTCTTCCGATAAAATCTCCACTTTATCTCCAGCAGAACTTATTAAAACTTTCGGCTCGTTTATGTATATTCTTCTTCCATAATCTACCACGTACTTCCCTTCCATATAGTAATTATCTCTTCCTATGGAGTATAATGAAAAATCTTCTATCCTTGAAAACTTAGATGATAACTTTGATATATTTTCCCTATCTAAAAAATCAATCACTTCTTTAAAGATGTAAGAGATAACAAGGAAAACAGATGTATAGAAAAATATATTCTTAACCAAACTTTTCAGCATCTTCTTCCTTTTCTTTTTTTCTTGTGTCCCATCTTGGACTAAACATTTCTTGAAGTATCTTTACATAGTGATTATCGTCTTCTGATGTTGCTTTATCTTTAATATACATAGTAGGTCTGTGGAGTAACTTATTGATGAGAGACCTCATAGCTATATCTATTTTTCCTTTCTCTTCATCTGTCAGATATGGCATATCTTTAAAAAGTCTCTCAAGTTGTTTCTCTCTTAGAGAGTCTGCATAGCTTCTTATGGAAGATATAAGAGGATTAACCTTTTGAATTTGAAGCCATTTGATAAATTTATCAACTTCATCTTGAAGTATAAACTCAGCTCTCTGGGCTTCTATCTTTCTCTCCTCTATGTTGCTGTTTACAATTGTTTGAAGGTCATCTATGTTGTACAGATACACTCCTTCCAGATCATTTACAGACTCTTCCACGTTTCTTGGGACAGATATATCTATTATAAAGAGTGGATTTTTACGATTTTTTACCACTTTTTTTATATCTTCTTTTTTTAAGATAGGTTCAGGGGCACCTGTTGATACGATAACAATATCTGCTTCCGGTAAAAACTCTAAAAGCTTATCAAATCTGATTGCACTTCCGTTAAACTCCTGGGCAAGCTCCACAGCCTTTTCAAATGTCCTGTTAGATACGAAGATATGTTTTACACCAATGGAAGACAGATGTTTTACTGCAAGTTCTGCCATCTCCCCCGCACCGATTATCAGCACATTCTTATCTCTCAAATCTCCAAATATTTTTTTTGCAAGTAAAGCCGCCGCATAACTTATTGATACAGCTTTTCTTGATATTCCTGTAGAAGTTCTCACCTTTTTAGAAACATTGAGAGCTTTATCAAACAGTCTTGTAAGTATATGTCTTACAGCTTTATACTCTCTTGCTTTTGAAAATGAGTCTTTAAACTGACATACAATCTGTGGCTCCCCTATAACCATTGAGTCCAGACTTGAAGCAACCCTAAATACATGGGTTATAGCCTGTTTTTCTGTTAAGAAAAATATATGTTTCTCAAAGAAGTGTATAGGTATAGAGAAGTATTGAGAAAGGACTTTTAGTATGTCTAACTTAAGATTTTTGGTATTTGAAGCTACACCGTAAAACTCAACCCTGTTACATGTAGATAAAACACAGACTTCAAGGATACTATCAACTTCCGAAAGTAAGTTAAGAATATCTCCTATCTGACTATCAGATACAGCAAACTTCTCCCTTATCTCTACCGGAGCCGTCTTATAGTTTAAACCTATAGCAAAGATCTCCATATTTTCTCCTGCTTAAACTCATAAACAATATTATACACTTTGCTATAATATAAATCAGATTGTCTGGAGGTTAGATAGTATGTTTAAAAAGTATTTTACTGTAAAGGAAGC
>JBBFMH010000041.1:0-11570 GCA_037478615.1 Hydrogenothermaceae bacterium | reverse complement strand
CTATTTTAGAGCTCCATCCTTTATTTTCACCTATAATCCAGCTTTTATCTGCTTTTTTATAATACTCTCGGTATGGTTCCAGCTCTCCAACACTTACATAGGCTATAAATTTAGCTTTCTTTCTCTTTATATAGAATTTCTCCTCCATACTCTCTACTTTAAAGTTATCCGGATCAACCACCAGCCAATCATACAAATAGAATGCCTCCTCCGGAATATCCTTTTTATATATAAACCCAACAGATAAATCTTGAGCTTTTAAAGTCAAAAAACTACCTAAGCATAAAAGTATGATAATGAATCTCATACAGAAACCTCCGTAGCAGTATTAAAGAGATAATCATAGTTAAAAATACAGAGAGAGTAAAGCCGTAGCCGTAAAAATAGGGTCCCAGAATTATGGTAATTACGCTAAACAAAAGGTTAAATGCAAAGAAAGTTATGGAAAGTATCAGGGATTCTTTTCTTTTATCAAAGTAGAAAAATAAAGCAAATAATGATAGCAGTATAAGTTGAAGGTAAGTTCCTAAAAGCATAATATGGAAAAGTGGAAGATATATAAGAGGTATTTTAAACATTTCAAATAGAAATCTGTCAAAAATTATTATAACTATATTAAATATTCCCTGTATTCTGATAGTATCCAAAATTGTCGTTCTTGCCGCCTCTATCATCTCATCTCCATACTGGTATATCTTTTGAAGAGTCAAACCCTGTCTAACAGCATCGTAATATCTCTCATAATAAGATGCAAATTCAGCCTCAAGTTTTAAAAAGAAAACAGCCATACCTGGTGATATGGCAAGATATGCAAGGAAAATCGGAATATCGTAAACTATAGAGTATCTTATAATTGAACCTATCACAGAAATAGATGTAGATTCGTTGAACCAAAAGACAAATTTATCTGTCCAGATTGCAAGATTATAAAATAAACCAGTAAATATAAGAGATATAAATATTCTGTTTTTGTTTAGAAAATCAAACTCTATAATTTTTTCTGAATAGTTATGGTAAACAAAATAAAGTAACAAAAGTAAAAACAGCACCGATTGACCTAAGAAGAAGGAAAACATTAAGCCATTTAATCCAAAAGATGCCAGAAAATAAGAAACCACAATAAAAATTAAGTAAGATAAGGAGAAAGAAAACAGTATATATTTGTAACTTTTTAAACCTGTAAGAATTATATTTATTATCCATATACCAACAAGTATCGTGAAAGTCAGAGAGAAAAACAGAGTATAAAACATACCAGTATATTTATGCAGAAAGATAAAACTAAACAAAAGAGAAATAAGAAATGCCGGTGCCATATTTAATACAAGGATACCAATAAAATTAGGTAATATCCTAAAATAATCTCTCTCAAAAAATCTGTCTGCTACATACCTTGTAAAAAAAAGCTGTGAAAATCCAGTATATATTAAACTAAAAGCTATAAGATATGTTATACTGACTTGAAATTGGGTTAACACTATTTTCTGTTTTATTACACCATACGATAAAAAATAAGAGATTACAAGAGAGAGTATGGTTATAACATATGGACCGGAGCTCAAAGCAAAAGAGTATCCAAAAGCTTTGAATATGGCAGAGATCGTTTTTTCTCTTAAAACTTTACGAAGTTCAAAGGATATCCCTGCCATCTCTTACCTCTCTGTATATCTGCCTATAATTATCTAAAAACATCTTTTTTGTATAGAATTTCTTTACTCTTTCTAACCCATTTTTTTGGTACTCTTTCCAGAGATTCTCATCTGTGAGAAGTTTTATATAGTTTTCTGCAAGTTTTTGTGGATTTGCTATGGGGACTACTTCTCCAGCTTTACCGATCTTTATATCATCTTCGTTAAGTCCACCGTATATAAGCTGTCTGCAAGATCCAACATCTGTGGCCACACATGGAAGTCCGGCAGCAAATCCCTCTAAAACAACCAAAGGCATACCTTCACTTATAGATGTTAATGTCAATAAACCTATTTTAGGTAAAATCTCTTTTATATTTTGAAATCCCAAAAATAAAACTTTATCTTCCAACTCTAAAGCTTCTACTAAATTTCTACACTCCTCGTAATATTCAGGATCCTCATCTGTAGGTCCAATTATCCATCCTTGAGCCTCTGGAACTTTATCAACAGTTATTTTCATTGCCTTTATAAATGTTTTTATGTCTTTAATAGGAACAACTCTCCCAAGTAAACCAACTACCTTTGGATACTGTTCTCCTCTTTTTTCTACCAATGGAAGAAGTCCATCTATATCTACACCATTAGGAATAACAATACATTTAGAAGGATCTGCACCGTATGATAGCTGAACTTCCCTTGCATCATTAAATAGAGATATTATTTTATCTGCACTGTTGTATATAAATTTGCCTATGCCAAAAAAGAATCTTATCCACATATTTCTGATATGGTCTATCTCTCCTATATCTTTTTGAAAAAACAATCTTTTATCTCTCAACCAGTCTGCATTTAAAAGATCTATTTTTCTCTCTTTTGTGTATATACCGTGTTCCGTCAGAATAAATGGTTTATCATGATGGTTTTTAAGTAAAGATGCCAAAAAACCTGCATATCCCGTAGAAGGACTATGAACAATATCAAACTCTTTAACATTTTTTGCAACATTTGCTATAATCCATATTGGTGCATGTATATTTCTAATAGTCCAAAAATAATCTACAAAAGACTCCTCAGGAGCATAGTTTACATACATGTTTGCAATAAAATCCCACGACCTCTTGCTGTATAAAAAATCTGAGTACTTAACAAACTCTGTATAAAAATCCAATTTTTTTAATTCATTGGGAAGTTCAGGTAGTTCTTCAGATTTAAACCATTTATGTAACTGATCTATATAATCAAAAACTTTTTCATCACCTTCTATTTCTCTTGGTTTTGGTTTCTCTGTTTCATCAAAAAGATACGTAACTAATAGATAAACCAAATTATCCGGAAACTTATATTTTATCTCCGTATAGTCCTCTCTTCTACTTCCTAAAAATACAACACCAAAATTAAGTTCTTCTATTCCTGTAATAAGGTCATGTATCCATGTAGATACTCCACCTCTTATATAAGGATACGTTCCCTCTGCTATCAGTAAAACATCTATCTTTTTCGATTTATCTATCAATACTTCCACGTTTTCCTTCCCAAAGTTTTACTACAAAATCTAAATTTGGATTTGTTATAACTGCTAATTCCGGAAAACTTCTAAAGAGATTTTCTACTTCTTTATAAAAACCAAACTTATAGTAAATTTCTGCAAGATATGGAACATACTTTAAAGGAGATACATCTTTAAATTTAAATACTTTTATAAATTCCTCATAAGCTTTTTCCAACATTTCCTTTCTCATATAGATTCTTGCTGTAAGCAAAATGGCTTCTGGAGTTTCTTGAATATCTAAAGATTTTTTAGCATAATAAAAAGATTCTTCAATCATAAAATTTTTAAACTCTTCATCTACTATATTAAAGTAAACTAAGTCATAGTAAACAGATGCAAGTTCATAATACAAGCTTGTCTTTTCCTCATTTTTTAAATTTTCATCTTTTAACTTCTCTCTTATAAGATGTATTTTTTTATTAAATTCTTTCTCTACTTTGGAAATAACACTAAAAGCATAAAGTCTAACTTCATCAAAGTTACTACTTAAATTCTCTTTGATGATTGCCATACCAACTGGATTTTTTATCTCAGAAATTGACAAGATTGCTCTCTCCTTTAGTTCTTTTGGGATATTTTCCGATTTCCCTATACTGATCAATGCACCTTCACCAAATTTCCTGTTACCAAATTCAATGTCTTCAAAAAGTACATCTTCTACATTAAAAAATTTACTTGGTGTCTCTTCCGTCTTCCTCTGATATCTAAGTATAAAAAAAATCAAAACAAAAACTATCATATATCCAATCTGTAAAGTGGGAAATATAATAATGAAGGTAGTAAAAACAAACTCCTTTTTATTCTTTCTAAATCTTTCAGGAGCCACATTTGCTAGGGTAATTAAACTTAATGATAGAGCAATGGAATGAAATAAAAGCATAAAAATAACTTTTTCCGTACTATCTAAATTTAAGATAAATCCAAATGAAATAAATTCTAAAATTAAAGAAGTATATAAGCTTTTAGGCTCCATTAAAAACCCTCAAAAGTATAAAATTCTAGGAATAACCTTTCAGGTTCATTTATTTTATAAAGTTTGTATTTTACATTTTTTTCAGGATATTCTGCTGAATATCTCTCAATAAGAATATTCTTTATTCTTTTTATAAAGAGATTGGCACCATAAATATCTGTAAAAGGCAGTAATAGAGCAATACCTTGAAAATTTTTAGCTTTAAAATCCAATTTTATTGCCATATCAAGTCCTCTGATATTTGAAATTATGAGATCATATATAGTCTCATTTAAACCTTTAACATAAATATAAATAACCGTCGAATCAATACCAAATTTTTTGTTAAGAGTAAACATTCTGTTTAATTCTTTTATAAAATCAATATCAAACTCTTTAAACTTCTTGTATATATCTTTTACATTAACTAAATCTTCGACTGATAAAATTACATAATCAGCTACTAAATTTATAGATAGTAAATTGTCCATGTTAAAATTTAAAAATGGCATCTTCTCTATGGTTAAAAGATATTTAACGTTATCACCTTCCAAAATAGGTACAACAGCAAGATAATCTGATTTCTCTTCTGTAAAGTTAGATATATAGGTTAACACTTTACTGGTTATAGCTGAATCTATAAGAGGGTCTTTTCTGTTAGGCTCTTTAATATCTGTATTTCCGGCTATAAATTTTAATTTAAGATCTTCATCTACATAGAATATACCACCTTTTTCTACAGAGAAGTTAGATGTTATTATTAAAAATAATTTCTTTAGTATCTCTTCTCTATTCCCATGTTCTAAAATTCCTCTTTTTAAATCAAAAATAACCTTTCTTAAACTTACTGGTTTAGTTATATAAAACCTTTCTAACATATCATGAGATAACTTGGTTAGAAATAATGTTCTCGCTGTATCCCTTAATTTATCATCTGCATATTTAAATCTTTCCTCTGCTTCTTTTATCCTTTTATCCCAGTAAAACCAAAATTCAGAAAATATTAACAAAAATAAAAGTAAAGATAAAAGATACTCGTAATCTACTTTGCCGTATATTAAAATAGCTGATCCGCTGAAAGCTATAAAATACAGAAGTCCGGCAAATATACCATAAAAAAGTGTTAAGATTGAGATAGGTAAAAGATGTAAAAGAAAACTTAATTTAGAGTTAAAAAATAGAGGATCACTTTTATTTAGAAAGTATCCTATCAAATAGATTACAGTGATAAACAGTACTATCTCTACAACTATAAATTTTAAATTTACTTCTCTATAGATATTCTTTAATCTTAAATTTAGATCCATATCAATGCAGTAAACTGTTTATCAGTTTCTGTGTAACAGTACCTACTGATTCATGGGACCAACCTGTCTTTGAACCAACGTTGGTCAAAACTACTTTATCGTTTTTTACATCATATATCTTTAAAGTGATACTTACAGCAGGCTCTCCATCTATTCCAGTTTTATATCTAAATTCATTTACAGAACCTGTTATTACATAATCAACACCAGAATCCTTTACTTTACTTATTATACTATCTATATCCTGTTTAGTGTACTCCTTTGATTCCATCCCATAAAGTCCATTCTTTACTTTATATCCCTTTGAAACTGCAACACCTTCAACTATAGAAGCAACTCTAAGACCTGCCAATGGAGTTTCCGTCAAATTTTCAAAAGGTAAGACTGTATAAACGGCGTCTTTCTTAATGTTAAGTGATGTAGTATTAACAACCTTTGCACACGAAGCTATTAAAATTGTAAAAATAGCTACATAGAAAAACAAAGTTTTTCTTATCATATATGCTTTACCTCCTACTTCATAGTAAACGTCCGTTAACTTAATTATCGGTAAAATTTAACAAACACTTAACTTTAATGTAAAATTATTATACTATTACGGATAAGAGGTGGATATGATACAGATTGATGATTTAAAATTTGATGAGAACGGACTAATTCCGGTTATAACTCAGAGTTTTCATACCGGTAAAGTTCTTATGCAGGCATATGCGAATAGAGAAGCTATTGAGGAAACTATAAAATCCGGGTATGCCACTTACTACTCTCGATCAAGAAAATCTCTTTGGAAAAAAGGAGAAACATCTGGAAATAGACAAAAGATAGTCAGTATAAAGGTTGACTGTGATGAAGACAGTCTAATATACACAGTAGTAGAAGAAGGACCAGCTTGCCATACAGGTGCGGTAAGTTGTTTTTACAGAAATCTACTAACTGATACTCAGAAACCGGATGGATTTGAGATAGTATATAGCCTCTATAACTTAGCTGTTGAAAGAAAAGAAAGTATGCCGGAAAACTCATATATAACATCTCTTTTTAAGAAAGGAAGTGATAAAATTATCCAAAAGGTTGGAGAAGAGGCTGTTGAAACAGTTATAGCCTTGAAAAACAGAGATAAGGAAGAGATAATAATGGAGGTTTCAGACCTCATATTTCATCTTGTGATAGCATTAGTAGATGCAGGAGTTGATATTTCAGATATACAGAATGAATTATTAAGAAGGTATAAGTAGGAGGTGTAAGATGAGAGAATTCTGTTTACCAGCCATAGATGAAAACGGACAGGAGTTTACATTCTGTCTAAAAGATTTTTTAGGAAAAGGTAGGGATGTTATCCTGTATTTTTATCCTAAGGATGATACTCCGGGATGTACAACTGAAGCCTGTGATTTTAGAGACAACTTAAACAGATTGAAGGATTTTGCTATAGTAGTTGGAGTTAGTCCTGACAGTATAGAGAGTCATAGGAAGTTTAAAGAGAAGTATAATCTTAACTTTATACTTGCCTCAGACCAAAATTTAGAAGTCCTAAAAGCTTACGATGCTTACGGTGAAAAAAATATGTATGGTAAAAAAACTGTTGGAGTAATAAGAAGCACCTATATAATAGCTCCTGATGGAACAGTAAAGAAACATTGGAAAAATGTAAAAGCAAAGGGACATGTAGAACAGATTCTTAAATTTTACGGAGAGAGCAAGTGATAGTAGATATAAGGGCTAAAATTCTAGAAAACAGATTTGTATCAGGTAAAACTTGGCTAATGAGACTGGAAGCTCCGGAAATAGCAAAGTATTCAAAGCCAGCTCAATTTGTTATGGTAAAACCAACTACCGAGGATAGTTTTGACCCTCTTCTTAGGAGAGCTTTTGCTATTGCAGATGTGGATGGTGATGAGATAGTGTTGTATTACGATATCCATGGAAGAGGAACAAAGGTTTTATCAGAGAGAAAAGTCGGAGAGTATGTAGATGTTTTAGGACCACTTGGAAAACAGCTTTTTCCGGAAGATTATAAATCATACATATTAGTCGGCGGTGGTATTGGATTTGCGGGACTTTCTCTATTGATGAAATATCTAAGAGATAAAGGCAAAAAATTCATAGCTCTGTACGGAGCAAGGAGTAAGGAAGACCTCTCTATGATTGAATGGGTAAAAGAGAAAAGTTTTGATGTTATATACTATACAGATGATGGAAGTTTTGGTAAAAAGGGACTTATCACACAGGATTTAGAGTCTATCATAGAGGAGAATCCTGATTCGGCTCTGGCTGTTTGTGGTCCTACACCTATGATGAAAGCTGTAGCAAAGATAGCAAAACAGAAAAATGTACCCTGTTATCTATCCTTAGAAACAAAAATGGCTTGTGGAATAGGGATATGTATAGGCTGCGTTGTTAAGGATATAGAGAGTGATAACTATGTAAGAGTGTGTTATGAAGGACCTGTCTTTGAGGCATCAGAAATAGAGTTTTAGGAGGTGTCATGAAATACGAGATAACCAAGATATTTAGATTTGAAGCTGGACACAGAGTTTGGAAGCAGAATTTAAGAGAAGGAAAGTCAGCAAAGTTATCTGAAGGTGTCCAGATAGAGAATAAATGTGTTAATCTCCACGGACACAGTTATGTTTTAGAGGTTACGGTTGGTTCTGACACCTTAAATGAGCAGGAGGTGGTTGTAGATTTTTATCATATAAAGTCAGCATTGAAAGATCTGGTTGATAACGTTTTTGACCACTCATTTATAATAGATATAAACGACCCTATATATCCGGAGTTTAAAAGACTGTTTGGATGTTTTAAGATAACAGAGGTTGATTTCTGTCCTACTGCGGAAGCTTTGGCAAAGTACTTTTATGACTTTTTAGTGAATAAACTCAAAGAAGCAAACTTGGAAGAAGATATAAAGGTGGTAAGGGTAACCCTCTGGGAAACGGCAACAGGAAAAGCTACATATTCCGGAGAGTAGATGTTTGATATCTTAGCCCCAGCTCTGATAATGATATTATTTACACTTGCCTATTTTGTAATAGGAGTTAAATTTTTGAAAAAGGCAAGGAGAAAAGAATGAACACAAAAGTTATCTCAAAAGAAGAGCTAAAGCAACTCTACGATAAGGATTATCCGGCATGGGTAGATATGAATTTACAGCTTCTAAAAGAAAAAGCCTACGAGTTAGTTGACTGGGACAATCTACTTGAGGAGATTGAGGATATGGGTAGGTCTGATTTAAAAGCCTGCATAAGTTATCTTGCGGTAATATTGGAACATCTTTACAAACTTGATAATTTTAGAATGTATACACAGGCTGGTTTTGAAAAAGGAGGAAGAGGCTGGGTAAAAAGTATAATTACTGCGAGAGGTAGATTAGAAGTTTTAATAAAACATTATCCAAGCCTAAAACCTAAAATTAAAGAAGAATTAGAAACAGCATGGGAAATGGCTATTCCTGAAATAGTAGCCTCTGCATATGAAATGGGAGTAAAGATATCAAAAGATGATATACCTAAACATTCACCATACACATATGAGGAAGCTATGGAAAGAGATGTGATGGAGGAGTTTTAATGGCTATAATAAAACCTTTTAAAGGAAAGTACCCTAAGATACATCCTACCGCTTTTATAGCAGAGAATGCAGTTATAATAGGAGATGTGGAGATAGGAGAAGATTGTAGTATATGGTATAACGTAGTTATAAGGGGAGATGTTAACTACATAAGAATAGGAGATAGGACAAATATACAGGATGGAACTATTATACATGTTGACCATAAGAGATACCCTACTATCATAGGAAGTAATGTGACCATAGGACATAATGTTATGATTCACGCATGTACTATAGAGGATTACTGTCTTATCGGGATGTCTTCTACTGTGATGGATGGTGTAGTTGTAGGAAAACAGTCTATAATAGGTGCTGGAGCTTTGGTTACACCGGGTAAAATCATAGAGCAACAGTCTCTATGGGCTGGCGTTCCGGCTAAATTTGTGAGGAAATTAACAGAAGAAGAACTATCTTGGCTGGAAAAATCAGCAGAAAATTATGTAAAATATAAGAATGTTTACATAGAGGAAGGATTATGAACGAAACCTTTGAACTTATCCTTACAGTGGCAATATTCGGTGTTGCAGCCTTAGCCATAGTAGGGTTAATGGTTTACTGGAGTAAAAATAACACTGTAGCAGATGAGAGAGATAAAAAATATTACACAAAAGAGGTAAAGGATGAAGAGAACAGACATAGTTAATTGGATAGCAAAAAACACGGATGTGAAACTTGATAAGAAAGATATAGCTGACATAGTTGATGAGACTTTTGAGATAATGAGCAACTATCTCAGTAATGACCTTTATGAAGGTAAAAAAGTGATGATTTCCGGATTTGGAAGTTTCATAGTTAAGAAGAGAAAACCAAAAGTTGGGAGAAACCCTAAAACAAAAGAGGAAAAATTGATTCCGGAGAGATTCGGTATATCTTTTAAAGTCGGTAAAATCCTTAAGAAGAGAATAAATGGTAAGTAATTTAACGGAGCGTGGCGCAGGTGGTAGCGCACTGGCATGGGGGGCCAGAGGTCGCCCGTTCGAATCGGGTCGCTCCGACTTGAATATATAAGGAGAAGTTATGAAACCTACAGTATTACTGACAAACGATGATGGATATCAATCACCTGGTATACATGCTATAAGGGAAAAGTTGATAAAAGAAGGTTTTAAAGTTATAACTATAACTCCGGATAGAAATATGTCCGGAACAAGCCACTCTCTAACATTTACAAGACCATTAAAAATTCAGAAAGTTTCAGATGATTTTTATTACATAGTTGATGGAACGCCGGCAGACTGTGTTCACCTTGGAATAAATATAGTACTTGAAGGTAAAAAACCGGATATATTAGTGTCTGGAATTAACACAGGACCTAATATAGGAAATGATGTTTTCTATTCCGGAACAGTGGGAGCAGCAAGAGAAGGCTGTCTCTTCGGAATACCTTCCGTTGCTCTCTCGGTATCTTCATCAAAAAATCCGGACTTTAAAACTGTGGCAGAACTCTCTATACCTATAATAAAAGCTGTTGAGATTTACAGACTACCAAAGGGGACTTTTTTAAATGTAAATATTCCCATTATTCCGAAAGAAAATATAAAAGGATATCTCCTTACAAAACAAGGAAGGAGTGCCTACAAAGAAGAGATAGTGAAGTATCTCTCACCTTCAAAAGAAGAGTACTTCTGGATAGGTGGAGAAGAAGAGCTTACAGAGGAGTGTCAACCTGGAACAGACTACACAGCAGTTAAAGAGGGCTATGTATCAATAACACCTATAAGATTAGATTTAACAGACTATGAAGGACTTGAATTTTTAGATAGAGAAAACTTTATTGGGAAACTCAGGGAGCTACAAAAATGAGTTTAAACTTAGACATTCAGCAGTTTAAGGAACTTTCAAAAGATTATAACGTTATTCCCATATATAAAGAGATACTCCTTGATATAGATACACCTTTATCTGTATTTTTGAAGATAGCTCAACCTGACAGATTTAACTTTATATTAGAGAGTGTTGAGAAAGCAGACCAAAAGGGAAGATACTCATTTATAGGCTCTTCGGAGAATTTTTATATACGGACAAAGGGTGAATACTTTGAAGTTTACAATAAAGGGAAGATTGACTATAAAATAACAAAAGATCCAATAGGAGAGCTGAAAAATCTCTTAGCAGGTATAAAGCCGGTTAAGGACAGTAATCTACCACCTTTTTGGGGAGGATATGTAGGTTATGTTGGTTATGATGTTATTAACTTTTACGAACCGGTAGGGGATAAAAATCCGGACAGTTTTGGAATTCCAGATATTTACTTGTTTTTAAGTGATGAGGTGATAGCATTTGATAACCTAAAAAACAGTATAAAGATCATAGTTTCAGCGTTTGTAGAAAATAATCCGGAAGAAGCCTTTTACTCTGCTGTTAAAAAGATAGATCAGATAGAAGAAAAGCTAAGTAAAGAGATAGAGATTGACAGAATCCCACTAAAAGATACATTAAAAGAACCTACAGATTGGAAATCAAATTTTACAAAGGAAGATTTTTTAAATGCTGTGGTTAAGTCTAAAAAGTATATAGAG
>JBBFMH010000040.1:0-11601 GCA_037478615.1 Hydrogenothermaceae bacterium | reverse complement strand
ATATATTTTATATGACTAAAATCATAAAAGCAAATGGTTATAAACTCTACCATCTATCTTAACAATCTCATCAAACAAAAAATATTCCACTTTCGGTTTTTTTCTACTTTTCTTAAAAACTACGCTTTTTATTTCATCATTTTTTAAGAAATCATAAACAGGTTTTTTACCTATGGCATCTTTGAATCCGGCTATCACTATTGCTGATAAAATAAGGTCTATATCTATGGTAGGATAGTTATCGTATAGACATAGAGCTAACGATCCTATGGCAGTAGTCCTCTCTAATATTCCATTTTTATAGTTTCTTGATTTTCTATCTCTGGTAATCTTAAACAGGTTAAACCACTCTTTATTTTCTAAAAATCTATTTACCTCTTCTCTGTATGCAGGTTTTTTAATACTCTTTACTATCAACTCCAACTGCTGAAGTAGGAATTCCTCTGCATAAGGTGTTTTATCCATTCTCTAAAATCCTCTTGTTTATCTTTATCTTTGCTTTTTCTTTAAGTTTATCTACATACATTCTGTATATGTCGTTAAATTTCTGATTTTTAACTAAAGGTAAAATACTTTTCTTCATCTCTTCTACTTTGTCTTTATCCGGTTGCGATATTCCGGTTAGATTAAACACCATTATTCCTTCTCTCACATTTATAGGTGTAGATCTCTGTCCTAATTTTAGATTTAATATTTTGCCAGAATCGTCAGCTTTTATACCGTATTTTACTATCAACTCCTGCAATGTGATATTATCAACACTCTCTCTTATAGTTTGGTTATTTTTAAGTAAATCTGTCAAGGTTTGATTAGACCTTTGTAATTCTTCTATGGATTTTTCTGTCTGTTCTTCCTTTAATTTTCTGGCTATGGATTCTCTTACAGATTCAAAAGGTGTTTCCTGATAAACTTCACCTAAATACTTTGCTATGTAGTAACTATTTCCATTTTTGAGAAAGAGTATATCTCTACTTTCTGATAGATTTTCTAAGCCGGATATTAAATCTGTAGGTAAGTCTGTTTTTGATTTTATGTTAGATAAAATATCTTCATACAACTTCTCTGTATCTGGAGAAACAGGTTTTCCAGATTTTAAGTTTGTAAAACTTTCCTTTGCAACTGTCTGTGCTCTGTCTTCTCCGAGTTTTTGAATATCTATTCTATACACTACTATCTTTTTATCTTTTGATGATGCATAATCCTTTTTATGTTTTTCATAATACTCTCTTATCTGCTGATCTGTAATAACAGGTTCTTTTGGTTTTATTAATGTCACTTCTCCAGATACCTTTGTAAGCTGTTTCTTTGTGAATGTTTCAACTTCATCATCTGAAACATATAGAGAAGAGAGTAGTATCGCTCTTACATTATTAACAGTTAGCTCTTTTCTCAGTATCTCCTCAAAACCTTCCGGAGATAGTCCAAAAGAGTTTATAGTTTGTATGTATATCTGTTTATCAAATTTGCCGTTTACTTGGAAAGCTGGGATGTTCAATATCTCATCTTTTACCTGTTGGGAAGTTGCTACCAATCCTTCTTTCTCTGCTTCTTGATATATAAGTTCAGTCTGTATCAAATCATCTATCACTTCTTTCACTATCTCTTTTTTAAATTGATTAGGGTCTATATTTTGGACTTGCAAGTTCCTTATAGCCATCTCATAGGCATAGTTAAAGTGATAAAATGGAATCTCTCTACCGTTAACTTGGGCAACTCCGTTAATCTCTCCGCTAAATTTGTATATCAATATGGCTACCAAGGATGTGGCAACAAAAGCAAAAGCCGTAATATACAGAACTATATGTTTCCATTTAGAACCGGCAATCTTATCAAACACTTTTCAACCTCTGACTTTTTTAAAACTATTATATCAGAAGGTCAGTATGTATTTTTTAGTAAGTAGTTATTTAGTTTTTCATTCTGTTTTTTATTTAGTATAGACTGGATAGTTTTAAAGAGATTTATATCAAGGACAGATAACTCTGTTTTAAGTTTTGCTATATCTATAAGCAAATCTTTAATTCTCTGAGAGTCGTTTGTTTTTATAACTAAATTTATCAGCTCTTCTTCTTTATCCTTCACTATCCTTGCTTTTCCGAGCATTATAGGAAATATTTTGTTGTATTCTGAATTTATATCGTTTATCTGCTTCTCTGTGAGCTCTAACTCTGCTTTTTTTAACATAATAATATCATACACATTAAAACTATCCACTAAGTAGTACTTCTCCATCCATGAGTAGTCTTCTGTCTTTGGATTTGTTTGAGCTAAAATATAAGTACTCTTCTCTTTTCCGAAAGTAAAACCTGAAAAGATAATTAAAAGAAACAAAGCAATCCTAATACCCATTATCTACTCCAAACTTATTTAGGTTAATACTTTCGGCATATACTATTAAAACTTTAGTCTTTTTTTTACAAATAAATTTAAACCATACCATCCGGTTAAAAATCCTCCAATATGAGCATACCAGGCAACTCCTCCAAGTGTAACAGGAATAAACATTGCAGATAATACCTGTATTAAGAACCAGTATCCTATAAAAAACCAAGCGGGAAGTGTAAAGATAAAGAATATAAAAGGAGGAATTACAGCAAGAACCTTTGCAAAAGGAAACAATCTCATATAACCTGCAAGTATTCCGCTTATTGCACCTGATGCCCCCACCATAGGAGTGTTTAAATCTCCCATAATTAATGAAACAGAAGATTGTAAAAATGCAGACCCAAGTCCAGAGAGTATATAAAAAGTTAAAAATTTAACTTTTCCCAATGTATCTTCCACATTATTACCAAAAACCCACAGAAAGAGCATATTACCTAAGATATGTCCCACATCTCCGTGTAAAAACATATGTGTAAAAATCGGAAGTAAGTTAAATTCAACTATATCTGTTGGTAGAAGTCCAAATGAGTAGACGAAAAGTTGAAGCTGGTCTTCAGGAAGAGAAAGCTCATAAAGAAATACTCCTGTGTTTATACATATAAGTATAGCTGTCAGTATGGGGAAGCTTCTTGTGGGGATATTATCTTTTATCGGTATCATTTAACTTTTCTTCACCGGCATTTCCATAGGAATGACAAGTATCATCCATATTAGCGTCAGTAATATAAGAAATGTAAAATTAAATTTAAAAGTTGGGTCTATTTTTGCAAGATATCCACCAATGGCACCACCTACAAAAGCTCCTACAAACTGGGAAGTGTTGAATACTCCAGAAGCTGTTCCTTTAACCTTTGGGTTTGCATATTTACTCATCAGAGATGGCATTATAGGTTCCAGCATCATAAATCCCGTAAAATAAACCACTATTGCCAATACAGTTAGGTAGAAATTTTCTTTAAATACCATAAACATCATGAAAGATATAATCAAAATTACAATACCAAGTAGTTTTACCTGCTTTATTTTATTTTTCTTTTCGGCTATTATTGTAGAAGGAACCATTAAGGTAAGTCCCACAAGAAACATCAGAAGGTATATCTTCCACAGGTCTTTAAGGTCTATACTGTGTTGGTGGGCAAATATGAGAGGTACCACTGTGAAAACCGCCGTTAAAGTCATGTGTAAGACAAACATTCCAAAATCCATTTTAAGAAGATTTTTATCCTTTAAAACGGTTGATAGGTATGAGGATGTAAATTCTGCATCATCATGGTGTACTACTTTATCTGGCTCTTTTATTCCAAATATTATGTAAGGTAAAGATATGAGAGCAAGTATTGCGGTAAATAGAAAAACTCCTGCAAGTCCAAAGTAGGTGGCAATCAGTGGTCCTAAGACCATACCAAAGGCAAAGGCCATACCTATAGATGCTCCTATAGTAGCCATTGCTCTGGTTCTTATCTCTTCTCTTGTAAGGTCAGCAAGTAATGCTATAACAACGGAAGATACAGCTCCTATACCTTGAAGTAATCTTCCTATAATTAGAAGGTGAATGTTCTCTATATAGGAAGCATAGGCTGATAAAAAACTACCGAGTATAAATATTATTGTACTTGAAATAATTATTGGTTTTCTACCTATCTTATCACTCCAAAGACCGTAGGGTATCTGGAATATTGCCTGAGTTAGTCCGTATGCACCTATCGCTAATCCTGCTAAAAATGCATCAGAACCAGGCATAGATTTGGCATAAACACTTAAAACCGGAAGAGCTAAAAATAGTCCAAGCATCCTTAGGGAGAACACTCCCGCAAGGCCAAGAGTAATTTTCTTTTCCTGAGCTGTAAAATCTTTATCTATCATTACACCTCCTTGTTTAAACCTCTCTAAAACTCTGTTTTAAGGTCCCTGTTCATAAGATAATATACAGCATCTTTCGGATTTAGACCATGATATAAAATTTTGTAAACCATCTCAGATATAGGAAGTTCTATATTATAGATACTTTTTATCCTATAAACTGCTTCAACAGTTGATTTTCCCTCTATAACCTGTTTCACCTCTCTTTCTGCTTCCTCTACAGATAATCCTTTACCGATAAGATAGCCAAAAGTTCTGTTTCTTGACAAATCTCCTGTTGCAGTCAAAACTAAATCTCCCAAGCCGGAAAGTCCGTACGCAGTCTGAGGATTACCACCGTATACTTTTATAATTTTCGTGATCTCATACAGACCTCTCGTTATTAAACTTGCCCTTGCATTATTCCCCATACCAAGTCCATCACTTATACCGCACGCTATAGCTATGACATTTTTCACGGCACCGCCGACTTCAACTCCAACAATATCGTCACTTAGATAAACTCTGAAAGTTGGTCTGCTTAATTTATGTTGAAGTTCTTTACCATCCTTTATATCTCCGGCTAAAGTTATTGCAGTAGGAAGTCCCATTATAACTTCCTTAGCAAAAGAAGGTCCTGACAATGCATAAACTCTGTTTCTCTCTACATTTAGAGACTCAGCGATAATATCACTAACCAGTTTTAATGTTGATATTTCTATTCCTTTTGATGCAGATACCACATATCTAACTTTTCCTAACTTTATATCTCTTAAAATATCCCTTATAAACTGGGTGGGTATTGCTATTATCACAGTTTGGCAGTTATCAAATATATTTTGGATGTTATAAACTGGACCTATGTTGTCTTTTAACTTTACACCGGAATGATACTTTCTATTTAATCTGTTCTCCTTTATATCATCTAAAACTTCTCTTTCTTTATCCCATATGTACACTTCCTTGAAATTTTCAGATAAGACCTGTGCAAGGGCTGTTCCCCAGCTTCCAGCACCGATAACACCAAGTTTCAAACTTAAAACCTCCGGATAAAGTATAATAATTATACTTCAAAAACCTATAAGGAGCTGTAATACTGCTTAGAAGTTGGGCTAAGATCAATTTAAATAATCTGATAGAGAATTTAATTAATATACATAGATTTTCTAACAAATATATCTTTGCGGTAGTTAAAGCAGATGCTTATGGACACGATGCAAAAATAGTATCAAAAGTTCTTGAAGAGATACCTTTTGTAAAAAAGCTCTGTGTTGCAACTCCGATTGAGGCTAAAGAGTTAAGAGAGATAGGTATAACAAAGGATATATTGGTTTTAGGTGGAATACTAAAAGGAGAGGAAGAGCTATTTTTAAAATATAACTTAACTCCGGTTGTATCTACTTTCGAAAATCTATCTATTGCCAAAAGTTCAGGTATAAAGAAAATACACATTAAATTTGATACCGGAATGGGAAGATTAGGTTTTTTTGAAGAGGATATATCTATAATAAAACATATTGTCAAAGATTTTGAAGTTGAGGGAGTTATGACTCATCTTCCATCTGCGGATACTGATATGGATTTTACAGAAAGTCAGATAAAAAAATTTAAAGAGATAATAACATCTTTAAATGTAAATCCTGCACATATACATATACAAAATTCTGCTGGTGCTATGTATAACTGTGATTACTGCACAGATGTAAGGATAGGTTTAAGTATGTATGGAGAGAAACCTTGTGATAACTTCCCTGTAAATCTTAAAAGTGTTATGTCTGTCTATGCCAAAGTGATAAGTGTAAAACATTTTAAGAAAGGTACAAAGATATCTTACTGTGGAACATACACTGCTACAAAAGATATTAAAGCCGGAGTGATATCCTTTGGTTATGCAGATGGACTTCCAAGACTTCTGTCAAACAAGGGAAACATTATTATAAATGGTAAAAAGGCAGATATAATAGGTAATATAACTATGGATATGACTATAGTTGATATATCTGATATAGATACAAAAGTGGGAGATGATGCCATTATTGTGGGAGAGGATGGGTCTGTTAAAATAACATTCACTGATATTGCTAAACTTTCAGGGACTATTCCGTACGAAATTATGTGTGGCATATCAAAGAGAGTAGTAAGAATAGTAGAGAGGGTAGATCTATGTTGAATATTTTGGTTATAGATGATGAAGAGAATATAACTTCCCTGCTTAAAGATATACTTACAGATGAAGGATACAGTGTAGATACAGCTAGAAGTATAACTCAGGCAAAAGATTTGGTAAGAAAAAATATATATGACGCTGTTTTTCTTGATGTGTGGCTTTCTGACGGAGATGGATTAACCTTTCTACCGGAGATTAAGACACTATCACCTCTTACTCAAGTTGTGATGATATCCGGACACGGAAATATCCCTATGGCTGTGAAAGCAATAAAAGAAGGAGCTTTTGACTTTTTAGAAAAACCTCTATCAACAGAGGTTATTATAGCTGTATTAGAGAAGATATATAAAGAGATAAAGATTCAACAAAACCTTGAATATCTAAAAGAGAAAGAGACAAAAGATATTGAGATCATAGGAAATAGCGAAAAAATTGAGGAATTAAAGAGACAGATAGAAAAAGTTGCGAAATCTAATGCTTGGGTTATGATTTTCGGCGAAAACGGGACTGGTAAAGAGTTAGTTGCCAAGAGTATTCATTATCTTAGTCCCAGGAAAAACTATCCTTTTGTTGATGTGAATGCTGCTGCTATTCCGGATGATCTTTTTGAGTCGGAATTTTTCGGTTATGAGAAAGGGGCATTTACAAATGCATTCACAAGGAAGATAGGAAAACTTGAAGTTGCGGATAAGGGGACACTGTTTTTAGATGAAGTGACTGATATGAGTTTATCATCTCAGGCAAAACTTTTAAGGGTTTTAGAAGAAAGGGAGTTTTCAAGACTTGGAAGTAATGCAAAGATAAAGGTAGATATAAGAGTTATATCTGCAACAAACAAAAATTTACAAGAAGAGATAGAAAAAGGTAGATTTAGACAGGATTTAGCTTTCAGACTTGCAGTTATACCTATAACTGTTCCTCCTTTGAGAGAGAGAGGAGAAGATATACTTTTACTTGCAGATTACTACTTAAAAAAATTCTCTATTGAAAACAAAGTTAATCCTCCGATTTTAAGTGATGAAGTTAAGAGAGTGTTTTTAAACTACAGATGGCCTGGAAATGTAAGAGAGCTGAAAAATCTTATGGAGAGATTAGTTATACTTCACAGTGAGGATGTTATTACAATAAAAGATTTACCATCTTATATGTATCAAAATGTTTCAGTATCTAAGGAAGAAGTTTTACCTATAACAATTAAGCCATTGAAGGATGTAAGAGACGAAGCGGAAAAGTTAGTTATAAAGAAAGCCTTAGAGGTTATGGGTAATAACCTAAAAGAAGTTGCAAAAGCCCTTGATATTGATTTATCATCTTTATACAGAAAATTAAAACAGTATCAGTTAGAGGTGGAAGAGTAATGCCGTATGTTAATGTAAAAGTAGCTGGAAAATTGACAAAGGAACAGAAACAAAAGATAGCGGAAGGTATAACTAAACTTCTTGAGGAAGTAGCAAACAAACCTCCATCATCTACATATGTAGTTATAGATGAAGTGGAAAGAGAAAATTGGGCTAAAGGTGGTAAACTTCTAAGTGATACGTAAGGTAGGTTTAAGTATTAGTTTCAAGTTGGTTTAAAATCTTTCCTTATTTAGACATGCTTTTACGGTAATTTTCTGATAGTTTTAAAAAATTTTCTAATAACTTCTTCCCATACTCTGTAAGTATGGACTCAGGATGAAACTGGACACCCCATATCGGATAAATTTTGTGCTCTATTCCCATTATCTCTCCGTCATCTGAACGGGCAGTTATCTCTATATCTTCCGGAAGAGTTGATTCATCAATTACGAGGGAGTGATACCTTACAGCTTTAAAAGGTGAAGGTATCCCTTCAAATATTCCCTTTTGATTATGGTATATATCAGAGGTTTTTCCGTGCATTAGACATTTTGCTTTTACTATCTTTGCTCCAAAAGCCTGACCTATAGATTGATGGCCAAGACAGACTCCCAAGATAGGATAAATACCTTTAAAAGTTTTTATGACATCAACAGATATTCCGGCTTCGTTTGGAGAGCAAGGTCCCGGAGATATTACAATGGAGTCTATAACTTCCATATTTTTTATATCATCAATAGTTATCTCATCGTTTCTCTTTACTAAAACATCCTCTCCGAGGTCATAAAAGTACTGGACTATGTTGTATGTAAATGAGTCATAGTTATCTATCATCAATATCATAGTCTAACCTCAAAAAGAGGGGCTTTTAACCCCTTTATCTTTATATTCCTTTCTCATATATAAACTGAACTAAATCTTTTAATCTTGTAGAGTATCCGTATTCATTATCATACCAGGATGCAACATGAACTAAATTGCCACCTATAACCTGAGTTAAAAGTGAATCAAATATTGATGATGCTGGGTTTCCTACTATATCCGAAGAAACAATTGGATCTTCGCAGTATGCAAGTATACCTTTCATCTCTCCTTCTGCATACTTCTTCATCGCTTGATTGACTTCTTCAACTGTAGTCTCTCTCTCAATAACAACTGTTAAATCTATTAATGACCCATCTGCAACCGGAACTCTTCTTGCTGTTCCGTCTAACTTTCCTTTAACTTCTGGGATAACTTCCCCTAATGCTTTTGCTGCTCCTGTTGTGGTTGGAACGATGTTTGTTGCTGCTGCCCTTGCTCTCCTTAAATCTTTGTGAGGTAGATCTAATATTCTCTGGTCGTTTGTGTAAGCATGTGTTGTTACCATATAGCCGTATTTTATACCAAACTCTCTTTGAAGAACTTTAACAACAGGTGCCAAAGCGTTTGTGGTACAAGATGCATTTGATATGATGTTGTGGTTTAATGGATCATAAACTTCTTGGTTTACTCCTAAAACTATCGTTATATCTGGATTTTTAGCAGGTGCAGAGATTATAACCTTTTTAGCTCCTGCTTGGAGATGTTTCTGTGCATCTTCTCTCTTTGTAAATACACCAGTTGATTCTATAACTATATCCACATTCAGCTCTTTCCAAGGAAGCTCTGCTGGGTCCTTTATGGCAGTTATCTTTATATCTTTTCCGTTTACAACTATTCCGTTGTCTGTTGCTTTTATATCTGCGTCATATATACCGTGGACTGAGTCATACTTCAATAGATGTGCAAGAGTTTTTGAGTCTGTAAGGTCGTTAATAGCGACTATATCTATCTCTGGATTACCAAAGGCGATTCTAAAAAAGTTTCTTCCTATCCTTCCAAATCCATTAATTGCAACTCTTACCATACTAAGCCTCCTGAATTTGTTTTAAATATTCTATCACTTCTTCCATCTTCATTCCACGGGACCCTTTCACAAGAATTTTTATTTCATAGTCTGTTAGATCTTTTATGAATTCTGCTATTTTTCTTTTATTTTCAAATAAGATAACATTCTTTTTATCCTTGAGATGGTTGTATATATGTTTAACTTCGTTTCCGTATAGTAGAATATAATCTATACTTGAATTTTCAAAAACTTTTGCAACCTCAATATGTAACTCCCTGCTATACTCTCCAAGTTCCAGCATATCTCCCAGTATATACACCTTAATACCATCAAGACTATCAAAACTGTATATACTGTTTCTTACAGACAGGGGATTTGCGTTATAACTTTCATCTATTACCAGATACCTTCCGATATGTTTTACATCTCCCCTACCTTCAAAACCCTTAAAATCTCTCAAAACTTCAAGATTCTTTATAGGGTCTAAATCTAATATATACAGAACACTTGCAACTGCCCCTATATTTGTGAAAACTCCTATGTTGTAGATTGGTATCTTCAATTTTGTCCTATCAGATTTGTAGGAGATAACTCCTTCTGTTCCTTCTTTCACTATCTTTACATCAGATATATTTATTAAACCATCTTCTCCGTATGTTATAAAATTTACTTTCTTGTTTTTATAGTAATGGATAAGGTTTGACGGTAAAATCCCGTATTTAACTCCATTAAATATCTGTCCCTTAGTGATAACTATGTTTTCAAAACTTCCGAATCTCTCTATATGGGCTTCAGCGAGAGATGTTAAAACTCCTATATCCGGATTTGATATATCCATAAGATATTGTATATCGTCCTTTTTTCCTGCACCTTTTTCTACTATTGCTACCTCTGTATTTTCCGGTATATTTGCAAGGGTTAATGGCACCCCTATCTCATTGTTTAGATTTCCGATAGTAGCGTATGTGTTAAAGTGATGTTTTAAAACAAAGTTTAAAAGCTCTTTTGTTGAACTTTTTCCACTACTTCCTGTTATACCTATAACTGTTTCTGTCTGTTTTCGCTTATATTTTCCTATATCTATCAATCCTTGATAACTATCTTTAACCAGTATTCCATTTGGAAGGTCTAACCTTTTTTCTGAGATATAGCCTTTGGCACCATTTTTTATAGCATCTTCTATAAATTGATGTCCGTCTCTATTTCCTTTAAGTGGAATAAATACAGAACTCGCTCTAACTTTTCTACTGTCTATTGTAAATTCTGATACCTCAAAATCCTCTTTAAAGTTTAAAAGTTCTCCGTTTAGAATTTTAACAATTTCAGAAAATTTCATAAGATGACTTCCTCTTTATCTATTTCTTCCTGCTATTAAAAATATAGGATACTCTCTTTCTCCACCATCTCTCTCTTTCTTAACTTTATACACAATATCTGATTTTATATCTGTAAATCCAGCTTCTCTTAGGTAATCACTCATCTGATTAATATCAAATCCAAAATGCTCCACACCTTCATTATCTTCGTGGAACGTTCCATCTTCCTTAACAAGGTCTGCTATGGCTATGTAACCTTCTTTCTTCAGATGATTTCTCAATCTCTTTAACATCTCCACTGGTTCTTTTATATGGTGAAAGGTCATACTACTTAATATGAGATCAAACTCTCCTTCTTCAAAGTCTTCATTTAAGATATCCAATCTGTATGCTTTTGCATTTATACCGTTTTCCTGAGCTTTTCTGTTAAAAACATCTACCATACCTTGAGAGCTATCTACTCCAACAATCTGTCCTACATTTTCAGCTAAAAAGAAGGATACCAGTCCAGTTCCACATCCAAAATCAAGGATTTTAAAATCTCTATTTAAAGGAATTAATTTTTTAATACCTTCTGCCACAGATTTTGCTATATTTACTCTCATAGGTTTTTCATCCCAAGTTAAAGCCGCTAAATCAAACTTTGACAAACTTTACCTCCTAAATTTTAATGGGAGATATATG
>JBBFMH010000039.1:0-11643 GCA_037478615.1 Hydrogenothermaceae bacterium | reverse complement strand
ATTATTGCAAATTTTTAAAATTCAATAGGCTTTAAGTATAAAAAATGAAACACAATTAAGCAGGATGTGATATAATATGAATTATTAGGTTATATAGGTGAAATAAACGTGAAATAATGAAAAAGTTTTTATTCTTCATCTTGGGATTTTGGGTTATGTTAGGATTCACATACTATATATGGGAGAGTATATCTAAATTAGAGAGAGTAAATTTAAAGATAGGAACAAACTTTTGGACAGGATATGAGATAATCTATATTGCAAAAGAACTTGGATACATTGATAACATAGAAATTGTAGAATACAACTCGAATGCTGAAGTTATAAGAGGACTCAAAACCGGAGTTATAAATGCAGGAACTTTAACGATAGATGAAGCTTTAAGAGGGTTAAGTAGGGGCATAGATTATCGTATAGTGTTGGTTTTTGATTACTCTAATGGTGCTGACTCTATCATCGCTAAAGATTACATTAAGAAACCCTCAGACCTTATAGGTAAAAGAATAGGGGTTGAAGACTCAGCCCTTGGTAAATATATGCTTAAAAGATTTTTAGATAAAACAGGTTTGAAGAGAGAAGATATAACAGTAGTTTACCTTGAACTTCATGAGCATAGTAAGGCTTTTTTAGAATCTAAAGTTGATGCTATAATAACCTTTGAACCGGAAAAATCAAGAATACTATCAAAAGAGGGGTGGGTAATATTTTCAAGTAAGGACATACCTAATGAAATAATAGATGTAATGGTTGTTAAAAAAGAGTTCTTAGACAAAAACATTGAAAAAGTAAAGGAGTTAATAGAAGGATACTATGAAGCTTTTAACTATTTTCAAAGAAGTGAAGATGCCATTGATATGGTAGTAAAAAGACAACATCTCTCCAAGGAAGATGTGAAAAAAGCTTTCCAGGAGATTTATCTACCAAATAGAGAAGAAGTTGTAAAAAATATTGTTGAAATAGAAAAATCGATAGATAAAATTTGTAAAACTCTTAAAGAAGAAAGTATAATAAACAATAGTATAAACTGCAGCATTATACTGGATAAGGAGATGTTTATGGAGTTATACAGATGAGAAATTTAATGAATATACTCCTAAAATATCCTATAAAATATACATTTTTGGCGATTCTATTAATAATAGTGATAGTATCCAGTATTGTAATAGCTTCTATAGATATAAAAACTTCCACTTCCTTTATAAGAAAGGAAAAATTTGAAGAGAGTTTAATATCATCTGACAACATCTTTCAACTATCTGAGTATCTTTTAAACAAGGGAGATATTTATACCTTACATAAGATTTTAACTACATACTCTAGCTATACGGATGTAGAAGAGATTAACCTAACAGATAGAGAAAAACGGATTATTTTATCAACAAAGAGATCCAATGTGGGTAATGTAGAAAAAACAACGGATTTTGAAGGCTGTAGCTACAGATCTCTTACTAAAATTGATTGCCATTTCGCAGTTGAATCTAAAGAAAATTATCATCTTATTATTAAATACGATATATCCGGTTATCTTAAAGACTACTCGGCAATAATGATTAAAAAATATATTATTTTTCTTTCTATATTTGCTTTTACAATAGGGATGATAAATTTTGTTTTCTTTAACTTAATAGGGGAAAAATGTAGAAAAAATAGTTAGCTATCTGAACGAAACTAAATCCGGGACAAAGTTAAAGCCTCTTTATATTTACGGCAAAAATGAGTTCTCAATTATAGCAGATAGTATAACTGATAGCTATAAAAAACTGTGGGAACTTATTAATTTAGATAGATTAACAAAAATACCAAACAGATTTTTCTTAGAAAAAGAGTTTGCTAAACATAAGAAACATATTTATAAAGCTAAATTTTTAGCACTACTGGATTTAGATAATTTTAAGGAACTTAACGACTTTTTTGGACATGACTTCGGAGATCAGGTCCTAATAGAGTTTGCAGAGAGATTAAAATCTGCATCTGAGGGTTATAACTATGTATATGGTAAATTGGGAGGTGATGAGTTTATATTATTCGGTTGTGAAGAAGATATATCAAAAATAGAGAGAAATATTAGAGATATTTTAAAAAGAGTATCCGGATATTACAATATAAAAACTGTATCTTTCTATCTTACTATGAGTGTAGGTATATCTATAAGAGATAAGGAAAACAATGCTGATTTTTACAGTATGTTAAAAGAAGCTGATATAGCTCTATACAAGGTAAAAGAAAAAGGAAAAAATAAGTACTACATACTCTCAAAGGAGAAGAGAGAAGAGGAAGAGAGGAAAAAGAGATTATACAGTGAACTTACCCTTGCTACTGAAAATAGAGAGATATTTATGGTTTATCAACCTATAGTAGATTACAGAACAGGTCAGATAGTTTCATATGAATCTCTCGTTAGATGGAACTCAAAAACTTTCGGACTTGTATCTCCGGGGGATTTTATACCTTATCTTGAAACCACCGGAGAGATAATAAAAGTGGGTAAATACATACTTGAGGAAATTACGGATACTATAACTCTTATCAATAAACCTATTCATGTTAATGTCTCTTCAAAACAGTTGTTTGAAAAGGATTTTGCAGATTTTGTCAATAACCTTTTGAATAAAAAAGGTATAAATCCAAATATGCTGTATATAGAGATAACGGAAACACAAGAGCTACCAAAGGATCCTGTTGTTTTCGAAAATCTTTCAAAACTTTCTAACTTTGGAATAAGAACATCTCTCGATGACTTTGGAACAGGTTACTCTAATCTTTACACCATCAGTCAGATAAAACCTAAGAGTATCAAAATAGATATATTCTTAATAAGAAATATAGATAAGGACATTACATCTCTAAACATAGTAAAGGCTATAAAAAACATGGCAGATTCTATAGGGATTGAGGCAATCGCAGAAGGTGTTGAAACTAAACAGATAGCGGATATTCTTAATGAATATGGAATATATATTATGCAGGGTTACTATTTTTCTAAACCTTTAAAACTTGAAGAGATATTGGAGGTTAGATAGATATGTTAAACTTAACAGTAGGACAGATTTTAGATCAGATACAACCCACAGTAGATTTTACTTTAAGTATGAAAGATTGTATAAAAAAGATGATAGAGTACAATAAAGGATATGTTGTTATTTTAAAATCGGACATTCCATTGGGTATTTTAACAGAAAGGGATATCTTGAATTTGATAGATGAAAATTTAGATATGGAGAAAATATGCCTTGAGTATGCAACTAAAAATTTAGTAACCATTCCTCCGGATAAAAGTGTATATTTTGCTTTAAATATAATGTTGGATAACAATATCAGAAGGATCATCATAACAGATAAAAATGGGTCATTTATTGGGTCTATAACTTTAAAAGAGATACTTTTTTTACTTGAAGAAGACCATTTTAAGAAAAGTATAAAACTAAATGAAGTTATATCTAAAAAGAATCCTATAGTTGCTTATCCGGATACATCTTTAGATCAGATTATAAGTATTATGAGAGATCACAATATCGGATCTTTACCTATAGTAGAGAAAAGTAGTAAAAAACCTATCGGGATTATCACAGAAAGAGATATACTAAATTTATCATTAAACTTTAATCCTTCCGAACCTGTTGCTAAATACATGACGGCAAATCCGATAACCGTAGATGGAGATATCTCTGTCTATGAAGCCATTAGAATTATGGAAGAAAATAAAATTAGCAGATTAGTAGTTGTAAATGATTCTACTGTTGTAGGGATAGTAAATTACAGAGATATCGTAAAATTATTGGAAGAAAATCACAAGAATATACTTGAAAAAAAGTTAAAACATGCTAAAGAGTTGTTAGACCTTCTTCCAGAAATGATGATAGAGATATATGATGAACTTGACCAGCAAACCATAATGTGGGCAAATAAAGTAGCAAAACAGGAGTTTGGTAATATAGTAGGAGTTAATATTTATACGGTGATACCAAAAGATTACTGGTATGTAATTTACTCAAGATTACTTAACGAGAAAGTTGTGGAAAAGTTTAAATTTGAGAATAACGGTAAGTTTTACCAATTTTCCGGAACCTATCTTTTACTAAACAATGAACTTGGTAAAGGAAGAATAAAAGCACTTATCACTGATATAACAAAAGAGGAAGATAATTTAAGACATATAGACAAAGAGCTTAGAACCTACAAAAAGATAATAAATCATGCAGAGGATCTCATAATTATCTATGAGGCAGTCTCCGGAAAGTTGAAACTATACAACGATGCAGTTATGAGAAAATTGGGTTACACTTCGGATGAACTTGAGAGTATGACTATATTTGATATAGTTGAAGAAGATAAAGATACTATTCAGGAAAATATAGAGAAGATTTTAAGAAAAAATACCGTGATAAAGGGTAGAAGATTTTATAGGGAAGTTTATGGAGAAAAACTTCCTGTAGATATCGTAGCAACAAGGGTTGATTTTAACTCTATACCTCATATTCTGATTGTTGCAAGGGATGTTTCAGAAAAATTAAAGATGGAAGAAGAGATTGACAGAAAAAATTTAGAAATGAAAAAAATCACAGAGTTTATACTTAATCTAAACAGAACCGTTTCAGAGGAGGAAGCTTACCGTATATTATCTAACATTTTGATAAATACAGTCGGAATAGATAGTTTGATTGTGTACAAAATAAATCCTTCATTAAACAAAGTAGTTGAAACTATCTATTTTGGTGAGAAAGTAGAAGATTATAAAGAATGTATAAACGGCAATCTCAATCAATGTAAGGTTATACTCACAAATCAACCTTTTTTGGTAGAAAACAATTATTCATACAAATGTCCTCAATTCCAAGGTAAATATGGATCTTATATATGTATGAATGTAGTCTCTAATGGTAAGGTAATAGGTGTTGTAAGTATGATTTCAAAAAGAGAAAATTTCTTTACGGAAGAAAAATATAGATTTATTGAGAACGTTATAAATGCCTTTTCTCCATTTGTATCAAATCTAAGATTAATCGAGCTTAACAAGGAGCTTTCTATAAGAGATAGTTTAACAGGTTTATACAACAGAAGATTTATATATGAGTATTGGGACAAAAAAGCTCCAGAAGCTCTGAGAAAACAAGAAAATATAGGTATTTTACTTATAGATGCAGATGACTTTAAAAAGATAAATGACATATACGGACACGACATCGGAGATTTGGCACTGAAAGTGATCGCCGAAACGATAAAAAGTTCCGTTAGGGAGATGGATATAATAGGTCGGTGGGGAGGAGAAGAGTTTATAGTAATTTTACCGTTAGTAAAAGAAGATTATACTATAATAGCCGAGAGGATAAGATCGAATATAAATAGAAAAATTATTTATGATAGAAACGACAATCCAATAAGTTTGTCTGTAAGTATAGGAGGAGCTGTTTATCCGGATGATGGAGAAGATTTAGATAAAGTTATATCCATAGCTGACGAAAAGTTGTACAGAGCAAAGAGAGAAGGTAAAAATAAGGTCATTATTTAATTAAATAGGGAGGTAAAGGCAATGTTTTGGAAGAAAAATAACAACAGTGAAACAAACTACTATCAGACAGCTGTAGTAAATCAACAGTCACAGATAGATAATCAGGAGATAGAGAATCTGAAAAAGGAGTTAATGGAGGAAAAAGAAAAGGCACATATCTACAAGCAGATCATTGAGAATCTGAGAATGGAGGGTGTTTTTCTTGCTGACAATCAGTTTAAACCTGGCAAAGAGGGTAACAATCTTGTTTATGTTAACAGAAGAGGTAAAGAGATTATAGACAGGGCATCTTCAGAGATAAAGAAAGTTTTTGGTTATGATATAAACGGTTCTAATATAGAAGGAAGATCAATCCATATATTTCACAAAGACCCTGACAGGATAAAACAGTTGCTTAAAGAGACAAAACCAGGAGAGATAAAGAAGAATGCAGATATTCCTGTGGGAAACGTGGTCATAGAGTCAAACAGGTCAGCGATAACAGATCTTGACGGTAATGTTAAGTATTATCTCACAACATGGGTAGATGGAACCTGGAGTAGATTTGTAGAAAATCTTGTGTTTGAATCCATAGAGGGACTTGCATTAAGTTACTACGAAACTGCTAAGTCGTTTGCAATATCTGATCTTTTAAGAGAGTATATAGAGAGAGAACTTTATGGGTTAGTTAAAAATTTACAGAGTAATGTTAGAGAGCTGGAAGATGTTAAAATATCAACAGAAGGGACAAAAGCAAAGATAAAAGATATAGAAAATATACTTCAACTTATACTTAGTATATCAGACCAGACAAACCTACTTTCTCTCAATGCAGCAATAGAAGCTGCAAGAGCTGGAGAGATGGGAAGAGGTTTTGCGGTTGTTGCAGATGAGATAAGAAAACTTGCAGAGAGAACTGCAGAAAGCACAAATCAGGTAAGAAACGTTATAGATAAGGTCGTAAATGACGTGTCTCAGACGACAAACGGTATAGAGAAGTTTTACACTGAGATAATATCCACTTCTAAAAACTTTGAAGTTATATTCAACAACATCTCATCAATATTATTGATAAATACAGAAGCAGCAAAATCAACACTCAACAACATCAGGACAGCAATGGAGGCTACCTTTAAAGCGGGAGATATATCAACCGATATAGCTATAAAAGATTACGTTTTTATAGCAAAAAGGTTGGTAGATCATGCAAACTTCATAGTAAAATTTGTTGAAAAGTTGAATCAGAAAGATTACACAGCCATGTCTGACCATACTCAATGTGATTTAGGTAAATGGTATTACTCCGTTGAGATAGATACGATGAGAAAGTATGGTGATGAATGTTATTTGGCGTATAAAGAGTTGGAACAGGATCATATTAAGTTTCACTCTACTGCAAACAGTATATTGGAAGATGCAAGGAAAGGTCAGGTTACAGAGTTGATAAAAGAAACTTTAGATTTTATTAATTCTTCTTCGGCAGCCATAGAGAAGATCGAAAAGATGATGGGATGTATAAAGAAAAATAGAAATATTGTGAAAGGAGGATAAGATGGCAAGGTTTAGACCGGAGCCTAAAAATGTGGAAAGGGTAGTCCCTTCTGACAAATTTCTTGTTTCAAAGACAGATGCAAAAGGTATTATCACCTATGCAAACCCAGTTTTCGTAGAGATTTCCGGCTACACCGAAGACGAGCTTGTCGGTGCCAATCACAACATAGTGAGACATCCGGATATGCCAAGGACAGTCTTCAGAATACTCTGGCAAACGATTCAGCAAGGAGAAGAGGTTTTTGCGTTTGTGAAAAATCTATCAAAGGACGGGAGTTTTTACTGGGTTTTCGCCCATGTCACTCCAACTTTTGATTCCACAGGAAAGATTATAGGTTACCAATCTGACAGAAGACCTGTGAGAAAGAGGGAAGTTTTATCAACGGTGATAGAACCGCTATATGGAAAATTAAGGGAGATAGAAAGTAGTCAGGGCATAGACGCAGCTGTAAATTACTTAAACAATCTAATAAAAGAGAAAGAGATGACAGAATACAATCAATTTATACTAAGTTTGTATTAAGGAGGCAGAAGATGAGAACTTCGAGTTTAACAAAGATACAGTATGCAAATATGCTATCCATAGGTATATTTTCTGTTGCGCTGGTTGTAGAGGTATACAAACATGGATTTGATTTTATCCGGATTTTAAACATTATCAACTTTTTAACGGCGTGGTATATTTTCATAAATATAAGAAAAGTCCAAGGTTTTATAAAGAGAGCCTCTCATGTAATCAAAGAAGCTGAAAGGGGCAACCTTGAAAACAGACTTGTTAGAGAGAGAGAAGGTGGGGAGCTTTTACAACTTGCTTATGATATTAACTACTTGCTTGATCAGGTGGAAGTTTTTATGAGAGAAGGCTTCTCAGAGGAAGTACTGGAGAAAAGTGATAAGTGATGGTTTTACTGGTGTATTTAGGAATTTAGCGGAAGCGCTAAAATCACCTTTATCAGTCACAGAAAATAATGATAGATTTATAGAAAAAACATTACTCAATGAGCAGTTAGGTAAGTTGGGTGGGGGTATATCGGCAAACTTACTTATTATTAATCAAGACTTAAATAAAGTGGTAAAAGATATAGAAGAGATAAAGAAAGACAGCCAAAAAACTTCACAGATATCAAAGGAAGGTATAAAACAGGTTGACAGTATTGTTAAGGACCTTCAAGGTGTTATAGATATGATTAACCAATCAAATAAAGTTATAGTGGCGTTAGCAGAAAAAACCACAAACATAACAGAGATAGTCAATCTCATAAAAGATATAGCGGATCAGACAAACTTACTGGCTTTAAATGCAGCAATAGAAGCTGCAAGAGCCGGAGAGATGGGAAGGGGTTTTGCGGTTGTTGCAGATGAAGTGAGGAAACTGGCTGAGAGAACTCAGAAGGCTACAGAAGAAGTATCTAAGGTAATAGGAGAACTTCAAGATCAATCAAGAGAGACAGCCAGAGAGTCAGAAAAGATGGTTAATACGGCACAGTCAGCAACAAAAGAGATAGAAAAATTTAGAAACATCATCTCAGAATTTGAGAAATCTGCAGACTCAACTGCACAACTAGCAACAGTTATATCAGATGAAGCTTTCCTATCGGCAAGGAAACTTGACCATATAATCTTTAAAAACAAGGTCTATTCTTCTGTAATTAATGAAAATGTAGAAGAAGAGTTTAAAGATCATACACAGTGTGCCTTTGGAAAGTGGTATTACTCTGATCTATCTAAGAAGTTCCAAACAGTCCCTTCGTTTAAACGTATAGAAGAGACCCACAGACAGTTCCATGAAGTCTTACTTGATGTCGTTAAGCTTATTCAAAGTGGAGAAGATTTACTTAAACATAAGGAGTTTGTTGTTGAGAAATTATCAAAAGCGGAAGATATATCTCAAAATCTGTTTAAGATTTTAGATTCAATAATCGTTGAGGAACTGGAAAGTCAGAAAGATTTAAATAAGGAGGGAATAAGCCATGCATGAAGAGTTTAACCAACTTAATCAACTTATAGAGCAGATAAGAAAGATAGCAAAACAGAGTAATTTACTGGCTTTAAATGCAGCAATAGAGGCTGCAAGGGTAGGGGAGGTTGGAAAGGGATTCTCTGTAGTTGCAAGTGAGTTTAGAAAACTTGCCGATAACACAAATAAGATAGCCTTTGAGATAGAATCAGCTGTGGATAAGCTAAAGGAGAAGTTAGAGAACTGTAAGGAGGGGTAATGATGCAAGATTATGGACTTCCGGAGATACTGAAAACCGGCCAGAACGAACTCGAGATAATAGATTTTAGATTATACGAAGACAGAGAAGAGGGTATCTACGAGTGGATACTTGGGGTCAATGTTGCCAAGGTGAGAGAAGTTTTGAGAATGCCTACCTTGACGAGGGTCCCAAATATGCCAAAAGAGATAGAAGGTATGGCAGAGATAAGGGGAGAACTCATACCAGTTATAAGTCTTGCAAAATGGATGGGAGTTCCTGAACCCATAGAAAGGAAGAGATATCTTCTCTTTATGGAGTTTTTAAGGGAGAAAGTAGGAGTCATTATCCACAGAGCTAACAGAATAAGAAGGATATCCTGGCAGGATATAAAAAAAGCTCCGGATGTTTTAAATAGTAGATTAAACGGAAGGATTACAGGAGTTGTAGATGTAGAAGATGGATTGCTACTCATTCTTGATTTTGAAGGAATACTTAACGATATGAATCTTCTTCAAGTCTTTAATATTCCAACGGAACAGGAGAAAAGAGAAGCAAAGAAAAAACTCAGAATAGTTGTTGCAGAAGACTCCGCAGTAGCAAGGAAGATAATCAAAGATATATTAGAATCTGCCGGACATGAAGTTATTATCACAGAGAGCGGAAAACAGGCTTGGGAAAAGTTAAATCAGATGTTCCAAGAGGCAAGTGGTTATGGAAAAAATATAAGGGATTACATAGATCTGGTATTAACAGACATAGAGATGCCGGAGATGGACGGACTTACTCTTACAAAACTGATAAAGGAAACTCCGGGATTTCTTAACTTACCTGTAATCGTAAATACAACCTTGTCAGATGAAGCAAATCAACAGAAAGCAAAGACAGTAGGTGCAGATGACTATCTTGTTAAATTTGATGCAAAACATCTACTTGAACTTGTAGAGAAGTATGGAGGTGGGCAATGATACCTGATGAACTTAGAGAGATCTTCGAAGAGTTTATAGTAGAAGCAAATGAACATCTTGAAAGTTTAGAAGCGAAACTGTTGGAACTTGAGAAGGATCCAGAAAATCAAGATCTAATAAATGCTGCATTTAGAAGTATGCATACACTAAAAGGTGGAGCTGGTTTTTTAGGGTTAACGGCTATAGTAGAAACAGCCCATAAGGCAGAGGATCTACTTGGTAAGATAAAAGAGGGAAAGTTAAAGTTTAGTCATGAGATATCTGAAGCATTACTTAAAACAGTTGACTTTATCAAAGAAGCTATAAGATTCTATGAAGATGGAGAATCCGTAGAGGCACCAAAAGATCTTATAAATCACCTACTAAAACTTCAAAATGAACAACCTATTGAAGAAACTGAAAATGGCGATATAACCCTTGATAATCTACTTGATAAATACGGACTATCAAATCTAAAAGGAAAACCCATTGAAGATATCTTAGAGGAACTTGTATTACTTCCTCCAAACAAAAGACCACAGGAGATAGTAGATTTTATAGATAAGATGATATCCTCACCTCAACCTGCTCCTGCTGATTTAGTCCAAAAACTTGAGGAAGAAACGGCTCAACAGATGCTTCAGATAGTAGAGGAAGAGATAGTAGAAAGAAGCTTAAAAGAAGAACCACAGGAAGAGGAAGATATCAAACCTAAACAAAAAGAAGAGACAGCTAAACCGGCAGAACCTCAGAAAAAAGATGTAAAAAGAGAGGAAGAAGAGAGGGTTTTAAGGATAGATGTCCAAAAGATAGAAAACCTTATGAACTTGGTAGGAGAGCTTGTCCTTGACAGAAACAGACTTATAAGAACGGTAAACGAGATGGTCCAAAACACGGCTCCTAACAGATACACAGAAGAGATAGAGTCCATAGCATCTTCTATTGACAAGATAGTAGGAGATCTTCAACTTGCAGTTATGAAAACCAGAATGCAACCTGTTAAAAGATTATTCCAAAAGTTTAGTAGGGTTGTTAGAGATCTTTCAAAAGTAGTAGGAAAAGAAGTAGAACTTATAATACAAGGTGAAGATACAGAGATGGATAAATCTATATTAGAAAAACTTGAAGAGCCGTTGGTCCATCTTGTAAGAAACTCCCTTGATCACGGACTTGAAACTCCGGAAGAGAGAAAAGTGTTAGGTAAACCTCCCGTAGGAAAATTGATATTGAGAGCTTACTATCAAGGGGATAGAGTTTATCTTGAGGTAGAAGATGACGGAAAAGGTATAGACCCTGCAAAAGTAGCACAAAAAGCTCTTGAAAAAGGACTTGTTACGAAAGAACAGTTAGAAAAGATGACAGAGAAAGATATACTAAGGTTAGTATTCATACCAGGATTTTCCACAAAAGAACAGGTATCAGAGATATCAGGAAGAGGAGTAGGTATGGATGCCGTTATGAATAC
>JBBFMH010000038.1:0-11809 GCA_037478615.1 Hydrogenothermaceae bacterium | reverse complement strand
CCTGTTTACAGATATAAGTAGCGAGTTATCTAAAATCTCAGACCAGATGGTAATGGAGTATGTCCGGCAGTCAAACTACTTTGATAAAAAAGGAGAGATAGCACTTAAAGGCTCTCTACCGAAAGACTGGCAGGGTTATGTTCCGGACTGCTACTTTAACTTTGACAGTCAGGGTTTTGACATAAACCCATTTACAAAGCAATATACAGGATGGAGAGCTTTTCAGTATTATCCTTTCCTTGGAACATTCTGGCCAACAAACGGCTCAACAGATGATGTTCTGATTAGACTGCCAGCAGAGTTCAGACAGGATGAAAATGGCAAATTCAACCTTGATATATACAGAACAAACCTTGCAATACTGGAGGTTCTTGTAAAACAAAAAGACACGGTATTTGATGAAACATTTGATGAGAAGCTGGCTGGCATAGACCTTAACAACGATGGTAAGCTAACCCATACGAACACCATAAAATTCAGACCTGATTTACCCTATGCCGGAATGGCAGGAAAACTGCTAAAAGAGAGAAAAATCTACTTAGAGCCGGGACTTTTCCCTCAGGGGACAGAGTTTCTGCATACAGTTAGATACATAAACTGGGATGATAAAAACAATATTCCAAAACTTTCACCAAGGATAAAAGAGGTCAGATATGCCTACAAAGAAGAGTGGTTTTCCTCCATGGAATTACAGTCTATGTTGTGGCGGAAAATGGAGGAAAGGCATCCATCAAAATCAACAAACCCGGAGCCACAGCTTGAAGCCTTTGCCGGAGATTTTGAGAAAGGTATGAAAAACATCTTTGGCTGGCGTTATAGTGGATTTATAGAGGATAAAAACGGCAACCTCAGACCACAGACAAACGAAGAAACAACCTACTGTATGGGCTGTCACGACACCATAGGAGCAACAACAGACAGCACATTCTCATTTGTGAGAAAGTTCTCATGGGGCTACTGGAAAGAGACAGGACTGAAAGGTATACCTGAACCGGTGGTAGAGTATAAGAAGTTTGGCAAAGTGGGAGAGTATTCCTTCTACCTTAAAAACAACAAATCTGCAAACGAGTTTAGAAACAATCAGGAGGTGATAGAAAAGTTCTTTAACCCGGATGGTAGCCTAAAACAGGATATGGTTGAAAAGCTAAAAACAGATATATCTGTTCTGCTTTATCCATCAAAAGAGAGAGCAATCCATCTCAACAAATCATACATGGTTATGGTAAAGAGACAGGGATACATCTTTGGTAGAGAGCAGATAGGAAATCTTGAAAAGGTTGTTCATAAAGAGTTAGAAAAAGACAAGAAAACCGGTATAATTGATACTGTGTATTAAACAAAGGTGCTGAATTTTTGGACGATAAAGCATTTGAAACAGCAAAACAGCATGCAGTAATAGATGTTCCTGTTGCACATCCAGATGACACAGTTGAAGAGATACTGAACAAAATCTTTGGAAAAAGATACACATCCATTACTATCGGTCTGGTATTGCTGGTTTTAGTCTTATATCCATATTTTTACTCTGGAATGACCAAAAAATAGCCCTGATAGTTTCTCTGGCAATTCTTTTTGCCTCATCTGTTGCCGGATTTATTGCATCTTTACTGCCGATAATTTTAAACCGGCTTGGTATAGACCCGGCTTACGGTAGCGGTCCTATTGCAACAGTGATACAGGATATCCTATCTGTCTTCATCTACTTTATGGTCTCAGTCATGTTTATTTAGTCTCTTAACAAAGATTTAATAAAACTTTAACACAAATTTCTAACTATTCCTGTATAATTATTCTGCATACAACTTAAAAAGAGGTAAGCAGATGAAAGAGCTTATTGATGTTTTTAACCATCTGTCTCTCCTGCCATCGTTAAAACTAGAAAGTGGTGTCTACGAGCAAATTTTAAACAAAAAGGTAGATGAGCTGTCCGGTTACAATCATATAGATATAGAGATAAAGAATAATCTGAAAAAGACGGTTTTAGTTCTACCAAAACTCAGAACTTTGCCATCTGAGCTATCCCATCTTCTGTATGATATAGAAACTATCTGCATAGATATAATAGACCATCTTGAAAATAGCACTTCCCATACTGAATTAATTAAAAAAACAGAAAAAGCAAGGGCAATTATGGAAAAAATAGACAGAGTTCTCTATACTTATATTGCAGAGGACCCAAAGTTATACTTTAAATACTGTATAGTTATTAAAGATATATACAACCGGCTTGGAAACATTTTAGAAAGGTTAAGAGAAACTAAAATGGCAGGTGGTGGCATTGAAAATTGAGTCCCATATTCCAGGCAGAATAAGGTTAAAATTTGACAGTGTTTTAGAACTGAGACAGTTTAGAAGTTTGCTGTCAAAAATAGAGGGTATAAATGAAATAAAAGAAAAATCGGCATCTATACTCATAACATACTCACCCAACACAGAGGCAGAATTTCTCTTTAAAAATTTAAAGTCTAGTCAAGAGAGGATAAAGCTAGACAAGGATGACCTCTACCACTACACAGCACCATTTATAAAACATCCGGCTACAAAAGCCCTTTACTCCATGATGCTACTTGGTTTTAAAAGAGGTTTAATAACTTTTGGAATATGCAGTATCTTTTTAACAAGATACTTAAAATCAAAATTTTAGTTCAGGAGGTGTTTTTATGAACCTGTTTGGTCTTAGAATTGGTGGAACGATAGGTGGTTGCATCTCAACCAACTGGCTACTATACGGCATAGGTGCAGTTGCCGGTGTGGTAGTTCTAAACCAGCTTCTTAGAAACTCAAAACCTCTGCTTGTTGGAGCAACTAAGGAGGTGGTATCTTTTCAGCAGTGGTTAAAATCAAACATGGACGAAACCGCTGAGTTCTGGGAAGATGTTGTTGCAGAGGCAAAACACGAGTATAAGCTAGAAGTTGAGAGAAAGCTTGAAATCCTGCAAAAACAGCAGGAAATCTTAGAAAAAATAAAATCAAACCTGTAAGGAGGTAATTTAAGATGAACCCATTAGCTCTTGCTTCAAGAGTTTTCTGCTCTAATCCGTTCTCTTTTGCTCTCGGTGTAGGGTTAGGGGTAGTTGGTCTTTATGTGATAAACAAAATAGAGGAACAGAGAAAATTAGAGAGAATGCAGAGAGAAATAGAGGCAGCTGTTTTAATGTTAGAAAAAAGACAACTACCAGCTGTTGTGGAAACCGAAAAGCAAGAGGGATAAATAATGCCTGTTGCTTACAAAATCAAAGAGTTTAGTCCTGGAAAGTTAAAGATACACTCGGAGTTTTTCAGGTATGTTGGGGTGTCAAAAGAGACACTCCAAGATTTTTTTAAAGAAAAGTTTAGCGATATAAATAGAATAGTCGTATCTAAATCAAGAGGAGATATATCTTTTTACTATGACCCTAAAAAGGCAAAGATAGATGAAGTATTATCCTTTTTTAACAGTTCAAACGGTGAGTTTATCTTAGGGCTGATAGAGAAAGAAAAGATAAAACCACCGGAAGAAAAAAAAGAGCTAATATCAAGTTCAACATGGTTTAAACTAAACACTATAGGTTTAGCCTCTCTGTTATTTAGAGGCTCAGTATCAACGGCTCTTCCGTTTATTGGCTTTGGGCTTGGTGTTCCGGTGTTTTTAAAGGGTTTAAAATCTATCCTGAAAGGCAAAATAGATGTTCATATTCTGGACTCATCGGCGATTTTCATATCAAACCTAACCGGGAACTACGGCTCTTCTGTTCTTATGACATGGCTTCTGTCTCTTGGTGACCTGATACAGGATAAAACAGAGAATGCTGCAAAGGTAGAGATAGAAAAGTTACTTAGCTATAAAGATGACTTTGCATGGGTTGTAACCGGTGAAGAAATAGTTAAGAAAAATGTTAAAGAAATAAAGATAGGTGATATAGTTGTCGTATATACAGGTCAGAAAATTACTGTTGATGGTGTCGTGATAGATGGGGAAGCTGCCGTAAATCAGGCATCCCTTACAGGAGAGTCAAATCCGGTGTTAAAGAAAGAAGGTGATAAGGTATATGCCGGAACATTTGTTGAAGATGGAAAGCTGTATATCAGAACCGAAAAGGTTGGGGATGATACTGTTCTGGCAAAGATAGTCAGGATAATAGAGGAAGGAGTCAATCAGCCGATACAGGCGCAGATAAAGGCAGAGGAGTTTGCAAATAAGTTTGTGATTCCTACAATAGGTATAGGTGGAGCAAGCTACCTGATGTCCGGAAATATAAACAGACTAACCTCTACGATGATAATAGACTTCCACACCGGAATACATGTTTCCACACCTTTAACTGTGATGTCATTTATGGCAGTCTCTGCTAAAAGAGGTATCCTATTTAAAACAGGGAAACATCTAGAAATACTACACAATGTTGATTCAGTTGTTTTTGACAAAACCGGAACTCTAACCGTTGGCAAGCCGGAAATAACGGAGATAGTTCCCATATCTGTCTCTGAGACAGAGCTAATCCAGATAGCAGCCTCGCTGGAACAGAGAATAACCCACCCTGTGGCAAAATCCATCGTAAAATATGCAGAACAGCAAGGAATAGAGCTACTTGAAAGGAAAAACTCAAAATACCATGTAGGTCTTGGCATAGAGGGCGAAATAAACGACCAGCTATACCTACTCGGTAGCAGTAAATTTCTCAGGGAAAAATCTGTATCTATACCACGGAAGGTGAAGGCAATAGTTGATGAGCTTCATGAGAAAGGTGAGTCTGTTCTGTTCCTCGTGAGAAATAAATCAATTATTGGACTTATAGGTGTTTCTGACCACATCAGACCGGAGGCAAAGTCTGTTGTAGAAAGGCTTCAAAAAACCGGCAGAGAGGTTATCCTGTGCACCGGAGACAACGAAGGAGCAGCTGAGAAGGTTGCAAAGATGCTTGGCATAAAGAAATACTATGCCAGAGCCTTCCCTGATGAAAAAGCAAGGATAATAAAAGAACTAAAAAAGCAGGGTAAAAAGGTGGCATTTATAGGTGATGGTGTAAATGATTCACCTGCTCTGTCTGTGGCAGACATAGGAATCTCTATGAGAAGCGGTGCAGACATAGCTATAGAAGTAGCAGATGTTGTAATACCAAATGACCTGTCAAAGCTTGTTGAGGCAATAGAGATATCAGACAGGGCTATAAACAAGATATACTCAAATTTCAAAATAAACACAGCAATAAACGGAACAGGACTTGTTCTATCTGCATTTGGGTTGATAAATCCTCTGATTAGCACTATCATTAATAATGGAACAACAGTTTTACTTGGGTTTAACAGCATAAAGCCAATTTTTGAGAAAAACCAAAAAGGAGGTAAATCCCATGGCTGAGGAAAAAAATTTACAGGAAGAGCTTGAAAAGATCAAAAGAGAGCTGGAAGAACTCAGAAAAAAGATAGGGATGACAGAAGAGAAAGACCTTACAAAACTACCTGTTGAGGCTGTTAAAAAAGTTTCAGAGACAGCATCAGAGGTTGTTAAATCAGCTGTTGAGATAGTGGAAAAAGCATTGAAAATAGCTCAGGCTGCGGCAACAGGCGCTGTTGAGGGTGCAAAGAAGGCTATGCAGGAACAAAAACCAGAAAAGCAAGAGCAGGCTGAGGGATGATATTTGTAAGAACAAGAAGCGGAAGATACATAAATATCAACCATGTCATAGGTTTTGCGGTGGAGTATGAAAAGATAGAGCTAAACGGTAGGAATGTGCCTGTATTTGAGGTAATTGCCTACCTTCCACAGCCACTTTTGCCTGCTGTCCTTGGAATATATACATCAGAAGATACAGCAGAGAAACATCTAGAACGGTTAATTAATAAAATTTTAAATACGAAATCTGGTACTGTTTCTTTGGAGACAGAAATTTGAGAGAGTTCCAGCAGATAGTGAACCTAGTAGAAGAAATAAATACAAACCATAAACACCATCTATCATCTCTTGGAGAGTCTGACAAGTTATTATTGGTTATAAAAAGTGAGGATGGTAAAACTTTTTTAATAAAAATTTCCAGAAATGGTTTGGAGATAATTAAAGAACAGCCTGTTACAGAGTTTAAAAATATAGTAGAAATATCCTTAAAAGACCTTTTAAAGCTGATGAACCATAAGTCTTATATTATTCGTTATATGATGACAGGAAAAATAAAGGTAAAAGGAAATATAAAGAAAGTTTTTGACATACTCCAAAACCTTTAAAAATTTTTCACTATGTAGTCTGCAACACAGTAAGCAGCTATGGAATATGGCTTCAAGACAGGTTTTAAACCCTGTGCCAGAACATAGCCAATAGCTTCTTTTACAACCAAACTTGATTTATAATTCTCATTTGGATTTATATCAAGATGCACTTCCAGTTTTCTTTTTCCAACAACATCAAGAATTGACAACGCAGTTAAAACTGCATAATCAACCTCTTTCATCAATCTTTCTCTCAATGTCATGTTTCTGTTTATCTTGTTTTTCTGGTAAAAAATTTTACACCCATTAGAAGAAGCAATATGAACTACTATTACAGACACAAATATTGTTGTGTTTCCAACAATACGAGAATCACAGCCAACATAGATAGAACTATTCTCAGAGGTAGTAAGAATATATCGCCGTATCTCATCAAAATTAAACTGTTTCATAATATTTTAGGGATTATTTTAGTGAGGGCATTTTCTATGATGCCACCTATCACAAAGGACTCTATCAAAACCATCCTGTCTTTCTTTGTCAGATGAACATCCTGTTCTCTCTTTCTTTTTCTCTCTTTTTCAGAGACATATCTGGAATATCTCTTTTTAAAATTCTCCACTTCGTTGAGAAGCTCTTCTATATTTTTTTCGTTCATCTTTAAAACCTCCCTTTTGACTTCTAAAATAATAATATATTCAATTTTCGTTAAAATCTAATTATCTCTATTTTAATAGATTTTAAAAAAGAGAAAATTAAAGAAAAACTAACAGAACATTCATACTGACTTAAAACTTTCTGTATAGAATCTGGTAAACATTTACCGGAGGTGCTCTATGATAGCCCTGGTTAAAAGCTCTATAAAAGATATGCCTTCAAATGTTTACCGGATAAAGCTTAAAGGCTTTAAGCACAAAATTAATATGAAGGTTCAAAAAGGTAAATATATGATAAAGACCGCCGAAAACTCAAAGGAGCTTTTACAGGTTTTAAAACTAAGATATGAAGTATTTAACCTAAAAACTAAAAAAATATTTAAAATAGACGTAGATAGATTTGATAAAGAAGCAGACCATCTACTTATATACGACCTTGAAACATATAATGTAATTGGAACATACAGGATACTATGCTCAAAGTTTACAGATAAATTTTATTCGGAGACAGAGTTTGATATATCTCAGATAAAAAGGTTGTCCGGAGAGAAGATTGAGCTTGGTAGAGCTTGTATCAGACCTGAATATAGAAATGGTGCTACCCTTATGCTACTTTGGAGAGCGATATCAGAATATGTTGAAAAGGTAAAGGCAGACTATCTGTTTGGTTGTTCCAGTGTTTTTACAACAGACCCTCTTGAAGTGGCATTTCTGACAGAGCATCTGCTAAAAAATTACTCATCAGAATTAGTTTACACAAAACCATACAAAACTGTTGAGAGGATAGATAGATATATTTCTTTTATCAGAGAGAACAATATAGAAACATCGTCAGCTGAAAAATTAATTCCACCACTTTTAAAAATGTATCTAAATGCCGGCTCAAAGGTAAGCGGGCTTCCATCCCTTGATGAGGAGTTTGGCTGTGTTGATTTCTTTACAATTCTAGATACAAAAAATCTGACGGATACTTTCAGGAGGAAATATAAAAAAGATGTTTAGAGCTATTTATAACTTTATAATAGTCTCTTCTTTTATGTTAACGGTATTAATCTATGGTATTTTGACAGACCTGCTGGTATGGGACGAGATAAAAAGAGTAAAGATGAGGGCAGGTTTTCTCCACCGGATAACAAAAATGGGAACTAGGTTGATTGGAATTAATATAAATATGGAGAAAAATAACTGTCCTGGAAATTCTTACTTTATCGTTTCAAACCATCTAGGTTATCTTGATATTGTAATATTATCAGCAATATGTAAAACGGTGTTTATATCTACAACAGAAGTTGGTTCTACAAAATTTTTTGGAAGACTTGCAAGGTATGGTGGGTCTATTTTTATAGACAGAAAAAACCGTCTAAAAGTAAAATATGATTTAGAGAACATAAAAAGTATTCTAAAAAACAATATTAACGTAACAATCTTTTTAGAAGGGACTACTTCAAATGGTGATACTGTTCTGCCATTTAAGTCTTCTTTTCTGGAAGTTGTTTTTCAAACTGACAGACCAGTTGTTGGTTTGTGCATTAAATATAAAACATTTAATGGTAAGCAAATAGACAAAAATATCAGGGATATGATTTATTACTATGGTGATCATCAGCTAACCAGTCATTTGGTTAAATTTTTATTATCACTGAAAGATTTAGAAGTCGAGATAAAAAATGCAGGCTTATTTTTGACACAGGACTATCCTTCCCGTAAAGAACTTGCGAATCAACTTCACCATGAGATATCCAAACTTTATGCATCATGAAATACATAAATATATCTGTTCATGACCTTACAAAGTCAAATATAAAGATGGTGGAAGGTTTAGTTAAAATGTTGAGGGAGGAGGGGGTTGATAAAATTTCTTTTCTGATTATTCCGGAATATCACAACATAGAGAGTATAGATAAAATTTGTGAGGAAGTTAAACATCTAGTGTCAGAAAATGAAGTGATTCTCCATGGATATTCTCATCTTGGGAAAAGATTTTCTCCGTTTTCATATAAAAATTTATTTACAAATGACGAAGGTGAGTTTGTTTCTTTTGAAGATACACAGGAGAGACTAATAAAAGGTCTAGATATACTAAGCAGATGTGGCTTTAAACCGGATGGTTTTATACCTCCTGCATGGTTGATGAAAAAGGAGGAGTATGTAGTTCTGAGAAAATTAGGATTTAAATTCACAACAGATAGAAGATATCTTTATGATTTACAATCAAACAGAAAATATTTTTCTCCGGTTCTAACATTTTCTTCAAGAAAAATATTAGAGTGGCTATCTGTTGTTTATGTATCTTCTGCATGGAAATTTGTTAACAAGCTAAGCCTTGTCAGAATAGCCTTACATCCAAAAGATATTAAATCAAAAACAAAGATAAGTCTGCTAAAAAACATTCTAGGAAAAATCCACAGTAGAAAGATTATCTCTCTGACTGACTATATTGATGAAATTAATTTAACCAAAAATAAATAATTATTTAAAAATCAAATACTAAAATCTTATAAAGCATTAATCTGGAGGATTTGTAATGATAAAGGTTGACCTTCATCTTCACTCAAAGGCATCCAGTAAACCGGGAGGTTATCTGAGTAAAAAACTTGAACTGTCAGAAAGTTATGTCCAGCCAGTAAAACTATACACAACATTAAAATCAAGAGGAATGACACTTTTTACAATAACAGACCACGATACAATAGATGGCTGTTTAGAGATAGCACATCTGCCAAACACTTTTATATCAGAAGAGATAACAACATTTTTTCCGGAAGATGGCACAAAAGTTCATGTTATTGCCATAGACATAAACGAAAAACAACACAAAGACCTTCAACATCTGAGAGAAAATATCTATGACCTTGTAGACTACATGCAACAAAACTCTATAATCCATATCCTTGCCCATCCTCTATATGACATGGACGGAAAACTCAGCAAAAAACATATAGAGAAGTTTCTCCTTCTGTTTGATAACTGGGAGGTGATGAACGGAACGAGGTCAAGACTGTCCTCAGAGCTAACAGCAAAAATAGCCCAGCACTACACACGAGAGGACTTAGAGATTCTGGCAAATAAACATGGCTTTATCAAAAGAAGAAGAGATTTTATAGCCTTTACAGGAGGTTCTGACGACCACGGCGGACTGGACATAGGGACAACCTATACCCAGTGTGAAGGTTCAACAGTTGAAGACCTGAAAAATGCACTTCTATCAGGGTTTGTTTCGGCAGAGGGACTTCATGGTGACCCAAAGAGACTGTCCCACATGATAATCAACATATCTAGAGAGGGTTTAAAGAAAAAGGTTGACCTTGGTAACTTCGGAGCTGTTCTTGAAAATCTGTTTGATGAAAGAACTAAGCATTCATCAATCCTCGACTCTGTGTTTGGTAAAAGTCAGGTAACAAGCTTCATAAACAATGTCCTGAACTATGATAAAGGAGATATTTTTGGTAAGCACGACAAGATATTTATGTTTTTTAGAAATTTGATGCCATATTTCCTCAGCAATACAACCATAAAAAAGTTATCCCTAGAAAACATCTCCTCTCTAATTGAAAAAGGAATATTCTCCCTTGTTCCAACCTTGATATACGCTTCTGTTTATAGCCAGAGAGCCAGGGAGAAAACCAAATCAAAACAGCTTTACAGACAGTTAATTGGTGGTATGGAAGATGGTAATAAAAAAGTTGCATACTTTACAGACACGATGTTTGAGATAAACGGAGTAGCTATCACAACAACAAAACTGCTAAATATAGCCTGGAAATACGATATGGATATAGAATTTATAATCTCGTCAGATAGGGACATTAAATCTGAGAAGACAAAAAACTTCAAACCTGTAATATCCACTCCTCTTCCAGAGTATCCAGATATTACCATCCATGTTCCAAATTTTCTCGATATACTAGACTACATAGAAAAAAACAACTTTGACATTATATACTGTGCTACACCGGGAGCGTTGGGAATATATGGACTACTTATATCAAAAATTCTGGATATTCCACTGGTTAGTGCATACCACACCGATTTTCCATCCTACGCAGAAAAATACACAGGAGAACCATTTATAAAACTCTTAGCTGATACGTATATGAAATTTTTCTATTCAATGTCTGAAAAAGTTCTGGTTCCGTCCTATGAATATAAAGACAGACTAAAATCCCTCGGTATAGAAGAAAGTAAACTTGATGTTTTTAGAAGAGGTGTAAACCTTGAAAAGTTTAATCCTAAGTTCAGAGACAAAAATTTCTGGAAAATATACGACCCTACCTACAACGGTGAGAAGGTTGTGCTGTATGTTGGAAGGGTAGCAAAGGAGAAGGATATAGACATTTTCTTAGAGGTTGCAAGACTGACAGATAGAAAGGATATAAAATTCTTCATCGTAGGAGATGGTCCATACAGGGCAGAGATAGAAGGCAGGCTACCACACAACACCATTTTAACAGGATTCCTCAGGGACCAGGCTCTATCAAAAGCATATGCCTCGGCAGATATATTCCTGTTTCCTTCAACCACAGAAACATTTGGTAATGTTGTTCTTGAAGCCCTTGCAAGCGGACTTGTCTGCATGGTGTCAGATAAAGGAGCTGCAAAGGAGTTTATTGTAGAAGATGTTAACGGTTATATAATTCAGGGAAATAACCCTGTGGAGTATAAGTCAAAGATAGATATTCTTCTAAATAATGCGGAACATCTGAACAAGATGAAGAAAAATGCGGTTATGTATGTTAAAAACTACGAAGAAGAAGAGCTCCTTTTAGAAATGATAAGCAAAATACAACTAAAAGACTGGATGGAGGTAGGTGTGAGATGAAATCATACAAAACCTACTACAACCACCAGAGAGGATTAAATTTGCCCTGTGTAAAGAACTATGACGATGAATGGTGGGTAGCAAAAGATATACAAAGATGCATAATAGAAAAATACAGAACTTATGTCAGTCTATCCAAGATAGGGAAAATAGC
>JBBFMH010000037.1:0-11918 GCA_037478615.1 Hydrogenothermaceae bacterium | reverse complement strand
GTGTAGAATTGAAAAAGATAGGTGTTGTTTTGGTAAATATGGGTGGTCCTGACAGTTTAGATGCTATACAACCTTTTTTATACAATCTTTTTTCAGACCACGACATTATACAGATACCAAGACCGATACAAAAACCTGTTGCGTACCTTATCTCAAAGATAAGGTCTAAAAAAACAAGAAAATACTATGAGATTATGGGTGGTAAATCTCCACAGAAAGAGCAAACTTTAGCCCAAGCTGATGCCCTACAAAAAGCATTAGGTGATGAATTTAAAGTTGTCGTAGCTATGAGATACTGGCATCCTTTCACAGAAGAAGCATTAGAGGATCTCTTTAAAGAAGATGTAGAAAAAATTATAGTTCTACCTCTCTATCCCCAATATAGTAGGACAACGACAGGATCCTCTTTTAACGAGTTTGATAGGAAGGTAAGAAGATATATAAAACCCGGAAGATATACGGTTTTATCTACCTTAAATGGTCAGGATAAACCTTCCTATTACCCATCCAACATACCTATCTTAAAGATAAACTGCTACTTTGACGATGAAAACTATATAAGAGCTATGGTTAACAATATAAAAGAGAATTTACCTGATTATAAAGATTACTTTTTCATATTTTCAGCCCACAGTCTACCACAGAAGATAATTGAAAGTGGAGACCCTTACAAAAAACAGACAGAAGAAAGTGTTAAACTTATTATGGAACATTTCCCTGGTGTTAATTACACACTTTCATATCAGAGTAAAGTTGGTCCGGTTAAGTGGTTAGAGCCTTTTACAGATGAAACTATACAGAAACTAGCAAGTGAAGGTATAAAAAAGTTGGCTGTAATACCAATATCCTTTGTCTCAGAACATTCAGAAACGTTATACGAACTTGACTATCTGTACGGTAATATGGCTAAAGATTTAGGTGTAGAAAGTTATGTAAGGATACCTACTTTGAAAACTCATCCTCTCTTTATAGACACTCTTAAAAATTTGGTATCAAACATCTTTAGTATTTACCTCTATTGACACTTTTGCTTTGGAGCTGAATGTCTCATAAAGTTTTTTTAATATCTCTCTCTTTTGGGTGTTGAGTATAATTTTAAAATATCTGTTTGAGGAAAATTGATAAACAATCTCTTTGTCAGAAAAATTTTGAATTAAAAACTGGTTTAAATCCTGAGAGTAATCCTTTTTTCTGAAAAAGATTTCCACTTTTGTGAGTTTTACGGCTGGAGGATAACTGTATCTTTTTCTAAACTCCAACTCAGATCTATATATATCCTCTATTTTCTGATTACCATGTAAAACCTGAAACACTGTTTCCTTACTATCTATATTAGAAAAAAGTATATATCTATCTTTCACATAGAAAAGAGGCATTATAACAGATCTGTAAAACTTCTCGTTTGATCTGTAATTTTCAACTGATTTGAAAAAATCAGGATAGAGATTAATAACCACGTCGTATTTTTTTAGGATAAACTTTGATTCTAAAGTAGATGTAACTTTTACAGGACTGTCTGTATCATCTTCCAATAATGATACATCAAATGATAACTTCTTCCTTAACTCTTCTAAAACTCTATAACTTCCAAAACCCTCTTCTTTTAAGATGTTATCACAGTCAGGACATATTTTTGAGTAAGGAACCGTTTTACTACACTCAGGACATTTTAATACCTTTCTTCCCTTCTTTACAACAACCTTAAGGGGAACTTCACATCTATCACATAGCCATTCAAAACCACATCTCTCACAGTGGACAAAAGAAGCTAAATAAGATTTATTTACAACTATCAGACTACTGTCATAATTTTTTACTACACTTACTATATGTTGAACTGTTCTGTTTAAACCTCTGAAAGGATATATCTCTATTGAAGGTTTTGGAAAATCCACTTTTTTAAGTATGTTAGCTTTCTTAGAATCTACCAACATAAAACTCTCTAAGGAATACAGCGTGTCAGAAAAGATTACCGGGATACTTTTATGTTTCCATATCAGATAGGCTACTCTCTTTATATCAAACTTAGGGGTTAGTAAGGACCTATAACTTTCAGAACTTTCATACTCAATAATAAGAAGAGATAGGTTTTTCATCGGTAGTAGCAAGGAAGATAGAGTACCTATAACTATAGAAGGTTTTTCTCTAATGTTTTTCCAAATCTCAAACTGTCTATTTTTAGAAATTCCATCATTGTAAAGATAAACATCTTTGAAATATCTTGATATATAGTTATAAAATTTAACTCCGGCTTCTATAGAAGGAAAAACTATCAACACACTTTTTGAGTTTTTCATATATCCGTAAAAAAGTTTTAGATAGTATCTAACTCTTAACTCAAATGATAAATTAGATAAAATGTACACACCACTATCCAAAATTTTTCCTACGTTTGACGAAAAAGTCTCTATCCTCTGCTTTGGACTTTTAAGCACTTCCATCTCTGCATTAATCGGCACCAAAATGCCTTTTTTTATAAGAGATAAAACAGTCTGTTTGGAGATTGAAGACTCTAAAATCTCCCTGTAAGATAGCTCTGACTTTTGACTGAAAAGTTCAATTAATCTATTTTGTGTGTCTGTAAGTTTAAAAGTTGCTAAACTCTCCGGATTTAGAGTGAAAACTTTTCCTAACATATCGTCTTCTATGGATTTACCTTTAAGTTTGTTTGGTAGAAAGTAGTAAGCTGTTAATCCTATAGGTGATATGTAGTAATCCGATATATCTTTAATTATCTTTATATCTTCCTTAGTAAAGACCTGAAAATCATCTACATCTAAAACAGTTTTTATCAGACTATCATCTAAGTTATCAGGTTTAGACAGAGAAACATCAACAATTATACCGTAGTATTTTAACCTGTTTAAAGGGACTAAAACCCTTCTTCCTATCAGAGAAGAAGGATCGGTATCAGAGTTTATCTTGTAGACAAAAGTCTGGTAAAGACTCAGTGGTAGAGCAACTTGAACATACAATATTTAATCGGTCACCTCTTCTATCGTAAAATGATGGTTTGTATATATACATATCTCTCCAGCTATCTTTAGAGATTCTTCAACTATCCTCCTTGCATCTAAATCTGTGTTTCTGTATAAAGCCAAAGCTGCGGACCTTGCGTAATCTCCACCGGACCCAACTGCCAATACCGGTTCATCAGGCTCTATAACATCTCCATTTCCTGATATCAGAAACATAGAATCTTTATCAGCAGCAACAATTATAGCTTCCAATCTTCTTAGGTATTTATCCATTCTCCAATCTTTTGCAAGTTCAACAGCAGACCTAAGAAGATTGCCTCTATGTTTACTTAACTTCTCTTCTAATCTTTCCAAAAGAGAAAGGCCGTCTGCGGCACTTCCGGCAAATCCCACAACAATCCTACCATCATTTAACTTTCTTATCTTTTTAGCCGTATGTTTAACAACAGAAGAACCAAGTGTTACCTGACCATCTCCCCCTATAACAGTTCTTCCATTTCTCCTAACCACAAGTATGGTAGTGCTTCTACTTTTCATCTCTTTCCTTCAGAAGTTTTGCTATTGGATCATTTTCAGAACTGTATTTAGCAGGAGACCTCTTTGAAGTAGGCTGAGTGTCAAGCTGAATATGGTTATCTTCCATATACTCTTCAACATCCTTAACAGCCTCTATATCCTGTAAGTTAGCAGGTATTCTTTTTGCAAACAGAAATCTTCTCTGATAGTAACCTTGATTTATAGAAGTAACCTCTACTCTATTACCTCTTGAAGAGGCGTGTATCATCTTCCCATCACCGATGTATATTCCCACATGGGAAGGAAATCTTGCGTAAGTTGCGAAAAACAATAGATCTCCGGGTTTTAGGTCTTCTCTTTTAACAAAATAGCCGTATTTAGCTTGTTCTCTTGCAGTCCTTGGCATCTTATATCCTGCAAGCTCAAAAACATTCTGTACAAAAGAAGAGCAGTCTATACCGTTTATACTCTCCCCGCCAAATTTGTATCTTGTCCCAAGTAGTCCAACAGCGTACTTGTATATCTCCATATTAGGTTCTATATCTTTAGCATAAACCACAGGACCATAGGAGTATGAGACTTTTTCTATATTGTATTTAGACTTTTTTGATATATATTTCTTTTTAGAACTTTTCGACACTTTTTTATTAACTTTTTTAGCTACAACAGAATGTTTCGAAGTAGTTTTATTTTTAGCCTCTGCAATGGAAGGAGCAAAAACAATTGACAGAGAAATAACAGCAGCTCCCAATTTTGCCAGTAGCTTCATACTTTTCCCCCTATTCCTTTTCTAACTGTCAAAAATTATAACAATTATTTTTCGGCATGTAAACCTTTTTGATAAAATATCTAATAACCTTATTTGAAAATGGTGCTTGAAGATGGAAATACTACCTTTCTATAAAAAGATAAACATTTTCTCAAAGGCAAGCAAAGAGGCAAAGGATTTTTCTATAAAATTAAGAGAATGGCTAAATCTACATAGTATAGAATCAGAAGTTATAGAAAATTTGGCAGATTTGGAAAAAGAGGAAAATCTAAAAAATCTGGATATGCTTGTTGTTGTTGGCGGAGATGGATCATTGTTGATAACAGCAAGGAGAGTAGCCAAGTACAATGTTCCTATTATAGGAGTGAATCTTGGAAGACTTGGCTTTCTTACCGAAATAAATAAAGAGAATGCATTTAACCTATTTAAAGTGATACTGTCAAAACCTCTCTGTATCTCCAGAAGAATGATGTTAAGAGTATCACTATACAGAGATGGTAAAGAGATACTTGTGGCAGATGTGTTAAATGATGTTGTTGTAAATAAAGCTATTCTTGCAAGAATTGTTGATGTTGCAGTTTATGTAGGAGACAGATATATAACAACTTATAATGGAGACGGGATAATAATATCAACACCAAATGGATCAACCGGATACGCATTATCGGCAGGAGGACCTATCGTCTATCCTATGATGGAGGTGTTTATAGTTGTTCCTATATGTCCCCATACATTAACAGACAGACCTATAATTTTACCTACATTGGAGCCAATCACAATAGATATTGTATCTAAAGAAAAAGATGCTTGGCTTACGTTAGATGGTCAGGAAGGAACACAGCTTTTTTATGGAGATAAAATAGTTGTTAAACAATCTCCTTACTATACTCATCTTGTCAGAACACCGTATAAAAACTACTTTGACATACTCAGGGAGAAGTTAAATTGGAAGTAAGAGTTGGTATAGGATATGATATCCACAGATTTGAGGAAGGTAAGAGACTGATAATAGGTGGTGTAGAGATTCCTTTTGAAAAAGGCTTTAAAGCTCATTCCGATGGAGATATACTGTTTCATGCTTTAACAGATGCTCTACTTGGAGCTATAGGATACGGAGATATAGGAGAGCTATTTCCGGATACAGACCCTTCGTTTAAAGATATGGATAGTTCTGTTTTTTTGAGAAAAGCAAAAGATATTATTGATGAGAAAGGTTATAAAATATCAAACATAGATTCTGTTATAATAATTGAAAAACCTAAGCTTTTACCTTATAGAGAGAGAATAAGAGAAAATACGGCAAAGGTTTTAGAGATAGAAAAAAGTAAAGTGTTTGTGAAAGCTAAAACAAATGAGAAGTTAGATAGTACAGGTGAAGGCTTGGGAGCAAGTTGTTATGTTGTAGTAAGCATTTATAAGGAGTGAAAGATGAAAGATATAGATTTAAACACAACTGTTGAACAGGTTTTGAGGAAGTATCCATTTAGTAGAAGATTTTTTGAATCTAAAAGTATGTATTGTAATGTATGTGCTTGTAAAACTCACGAGAGATTAGAGATAGCAGCAATAAATTACGGTCATGACCCGAAACAGTTTGTAGAAGAGCTTAAAGATTTCATTAAAAATTATGGAAAATCTGAACAAGATTAAAGTAATAGTTGAAAAACTTATAAACAGTGATGATGTTTATCTTTCAAGAGTAAAAGGGCTTTCTAATCTCCTAAAATCAAACCTAAAAGATATACTTCCAGAAGGTCTGTATAAAGATATAGACCAGATAGATGATCTGTTGCCGGCTAAGAAGAGGGATTTTTTAAAGATTATCAATAGTTATATAAACATACCTTTACAGCAAAAAACAAAAGAAAAAACATTTACATTAAAAGACCTTGCAAAACTCCAGATAGAGAAGTTAACCGTAATAGATAAAAATCAGTTAAAAGCTTTTAGAAAAATACAGATAAAGAACGTTTATGATGCTCTTTACTACTTTCCTGTCAGATACGAAGATAGAAGAGTAAAAAATATATCCACTGTAAGAGACGGAGAAACTGGAACATTCTTTGCGGAAGTAGAAGATATAAAGAAGATAAACAGAGGAAGATTGAAAACGGAAGTAACTTTAAGACAGGGGAAAACAACATTTTCCGCTTTTTTTATGCATGATCAACCTTATCTCTTCGTATATTTTAGAAAAGGTAAGAAGGTCAAACTTTTTGGCAGAGTTTCCATCTATAAAAAAGAGATATCTCTGATACATCCGGATATGTTAGAACCTGTAGAAGACCAGATAGATACAGTAGTACCGGTTTACTCTCTCAGGGGAGACAGTAATGTAAAAACCACATCTCAAACTATAAATCATCTAAGAAGAGCTATGTTTAAACTGGTAGAAAAGTTTTCAAATGTAGAAGATTTTTTACCGGAAGATATAAAAAAAAGAAACAGTTTTCCGGATCTGTCAGAATCTTTAAGATTTATACACAGACCATCCGAAGACACAGATATAGACATACTTAACAACTTTCTCGATATACATCAAAAGAGATTGATATTCGATGAGCTTTTCTTATTGGTGTTAGCTCAAAAATATAGAAGGTCTTTATTACAAAAAAATAAATCGTATAAGATAGAGGTTGAAAGCAGTTTCTTGGAGGAGTTTGAGAAAAGCCTTCCTTTTCCACTTACAAATGCCCAGAAAAGATCCATACATGAGATACTTTCCGATATATCAAAAGATATACCTATGAATAGAATGTTACAGGGAGATGTGGGAAGTGGAAAAACTTTGGTTGCAACTGGTGCTATGCTTGCTGTAGCAAAAAAAGGTTATCAATCAGCTCTTATGGTGCCGACAGAGATACTTGCAAATCAGCATTTTAACAACATAAAAAAAGTTTTGTCTAAATTTATACCAGAAGAAAAAGTAGCTCTTCTGACCGGAAGCACAAAACCAAAAGAGAAAGAGGATATATACAAAAAACTTCAATCAGGAGAGATTCTCATAGTTATAGGAACACATGCATTAATAGAAGATAGAATACAGTTTAAAAATCTTGCATTGGCTATAGTTGATGAGCAACATAGATTTGGAGTTGAACAGAGAAAAGCTCTCATAGAGAAAACAGAGAAGATGCCCCATATATTAGTTATGACGGCAACACCAATACCAAGAACGTTGGCATTGGCAAACTACGGAGATCTGGACATATCAAAGTTAGATGAACTTCCGAAAAACAGAAAGCCGATAAAAACTTTACTACTTTACGAAGATGAGAGAGAGAAGTTATACTCATTTGTGGAAGATGAGTTAAAAAAAGGCAGACAGATTTATGTGGTTTACCCTCTAATAGAAGAGTCTGAAAAGACAGATTTAAAATCAGCAGAAGAAGGATTTAAACACTGGCAGGAAAGGTTTGAAAATTATGAAGTTGGATTACTACACGGTAAAATGAAACAGGAAGAAAAAGACCTTATAATGCAACAGTTTAAAGACGGAAAGATTAATATATTGGTATCAACAACAGTTATAGAAGTTGGTGTTGATGTTCCAAATGCTTCCGTTATGGTTGTAGAAGAGGCCCATAGGTTTGGCCTTTCACAGATACACCAACTAAGAGGAAGGGTTGGAAGAGGAGAGTATGAGGGATTCTGTTTTCTTATGGCACCAACAGAACTTAGGATACCTGTAAAAGAGCCAGATAAAGAAAAGAGAAGACAGAGGGCAGTTGAGAGATTAAAGATTTTAGTTAAAACAACCAACGGTTTTGAGATAGCTGAGTATGACCTTAAGATGAGAGAAGCAGGAGATCTAGCGGGAACAAAACAGTCTGGAAAGTCAGATTTTGATATAGCAGATTTACAGAGAGATGAAGAGGTACTAAAGTTAGCATCAAATGAAGCAGAAAATATAATTTTCAAGGACCCATTTTTAGAAAAACATCCAAAGTTAAGAGAGATGGTCTATAAAAAATATGGACAGAGATTTGATTTAGTTAATATAAGCTAAAGAGGTAAGGATGAATCAAGATATAAGATGGATTCAGAGATTCAAAAATTTTGATAAAGCTCTAAACCAGCTTTTAAATGGAGTTTCACTTTACAATGAGAGAGAACTAACTGAAATAGAGAAACAAGGTTTAATACAGGCTTTTGAATACACTTTTGAACTTGCATGGAATTTAATTAGAGATTATCTTATATACCAGGGAATTACAGATATAAGAGGATCAAGAGATTCATTTAAGTTAGGTTTTAAGTACAGTCTTATAAATAATCCGGATATATGGTTTGAGATGATTACATCAAGAAATTTAACAGCACATACGTACAATGAAGAGGTTGCAGAACAGATTATAGAAAAAATAGTAAAAGAATACTTTCCGGAGTTTGTTAATCTGAAACAGAGATTTGAAAAGTTAATTGAAGATGGATAATTTTGGATTAAAAAAGGAAACTTTAAAGAAAATTATAGATGTTATATCTGCTAATAAAAAAGTTAAAAAAATTATCCTATTTGGATCAAGGGCCAAGGGAAATTTTCAAAAAGGATCAGATATAGATCTTGTGATTATAGCTCCGGATTTAACATTTTCAGAGTATCTTAAGATACTAACTAACCTTGATGAGTTAGATATACCTTACAAAATAGATCTACTCCACTGGAACTACTTAGACGAGGATATTAAAGAACATATCAGCAGAGTAGGAGTGGAAATTTACTCATACAACCACTAAAACATCCTGGTTGGCATATTTAACTATTGTGGAAGATGTACTTCCCATTAAAAGTCTCTTTAAACCTCCAGATCCCCTTCTTCCAATTACAATAAGATCACAGTTATTCTCATCTGCATAACTCATCAACTCCTCAGCAGGATCCCCTTCAAGAACTTTATAGGTTGCTTCTACTCCTTCTTTAGTTACCTTTTCCATAGCTTTTTTTAAAAATCTCTCTTCCTTCGTTATCTCTTCCTTTTCATACTCCTCTATCTCTTCCGGAGTGATATAACCTATATAACCAAAATCAAGCGGTCTTATTACCCCAACAATATGAAGTTTTGCACCACAACCCTTAGCAATCTCAACAGCCCTCTCTAAAGCTTTCTCTGAAGACTTTGAATCATCATATCCAACAACAATGTTTTTAAACACATCATACCTCTCTATTTATGGTTTCTTCATAACTGTATGGACATTTTTCCGGTAATTCTTCTATTTCTATATCAACTCCTAAATTGTATAAACTTTCAACTATCAAAGGTTTTGCCTCTTCCCAAGCTTCATCAAACCTATCTTTAGCTTTATTTTTCAAGCTCGGATATTTTTTATATAAGAGATTTAATCTATATCTTGCATTTTTTACACTCTTTATCCAACCCTTACCTCCTCTCTCCAAACCTCCCTGTGTAAACTGTTTATAGTTATCAATTTTATAAAGATGCTCCAAGATGATAGCAAGATAACTTATACAAGATTCAACATGTCTCTCCCCCATAGATTTAATCTCCTCTTTCAGATTATCCCAATCTACACAGTCATAAAACCCTTCTTCTATAAATTTAAGATTTTCCTCAATCCACAGGAGATAATCCTTCTCGTAAAGTTCTTTTAAGTTCTTAACATCTCTTAAAATCATATTAAACACCTTACCTAACTACCACATTAACAATTTTGTTCTTCACTACAATAAATTTAATAACCTCTTTTCCATCTGTCCACTTTTTGACAGATTCATCGTTTAAAACTACATCTTTTATCTGATCTTCTGTGGCAGAAACAGGAACTTTCACCGTAGCCCTTAATTTTCCATTTATCTGAACAGGTATCTCTAATTCATTTTCCACAAGTAAACTTTCATCAGCTTCAGGGAAAGGTTGGTCTATTGTAAAACCGCTTTTTCCTAATATTTTCCACAGGTAATCAGCAACAAACGGAGTAAATATAGATATGAGAAGTATGCTCTTTTCAAGAACTTCTTTTAAAACATAAGGATTCTTATTTTTATAAGATTGAAGTTCATTTAAAAGTTCCATCAATGCAGCGATAGCTGTGTTAAATTGGAAATTTTTCTCTATATCTGTTTTTACCTTCTTTATAGCCCAGTGGAGTTTTTTTCTGATTTTTCTATCTTCTTCTGATAGATCTTTAAAACTATCAGAATTATACTCAACACCTTTAACTAAATCTAAATTATCAACTACATAGTAGAAAAATCTCTTTAAGAATCTGTGGGCACCTTCTATACCACTTTCAGTCCAGTCAAAGTTGTTCTCTGGTGGAGCTGCAAACAAAACATAAAGTCTTACAGTATCTGCCCCGTATTTTTTTATCATCTCATCAGGGTCAACAGTATTATGTTTAGATTTTGACATTTTGTCAGATTTACCATACTGCTCTTCAAGTTTGGTTAGTATGGATAGATCTACACTTAACTTCTCCAAAAGAAGTTTTGCATTGTCATTCAGGTTTAGATGACCTTCTTCAATAATATCTTTCAGTTTTCTTTCATCTACATTTACATCTTCAATGTTGAGTTTTTGCTTTAACTCTCCTACAGTATTATTTTCATCTATGTCAAGTATCTCAAAAAGCTTTTTTATACTTATCCATTTTTTGAGAACCATACCTTGTGTAAGAAGTTTCTCAAAAGGCTCATCTACATTAACCAATCCCAAATCTCTTAAAAACTTAACAAAGAATCTTGAGTAAAGAAGGTGTAAAACAGCATGTTCAATACCACCTATGTATATATCAACAGGCATCCAGTAATTTACTTTCTGTGGATCAAATGGCATTTTATCATTGTGAGGATCACAGTACCTTAAGAAGTACCAAGAGCTATCAACAAATGTATCCATAGTATCTGTTTCCCTTTTCGCAGGTTTACCACACTTTGGACATGTGGTATCAACAAACTCTTTAACCTTCGATAGAGGTGAACCACCTATTCCAGTGAATTCCACATTTTGAGGTAAAACAACTGGGAGTTGGTCTTCCGGCAGCGGAACTACTCCACAACTATCACAGTATATTATAGGTATAGGTGTCCCCCAGTATCTCTGTCTCGATATATTCCAGTCCCTTAACCTGTAATTAACTGTCTTTTTACCTAAACCTTTCTCTTGAATATACTGTATTATTCTCTCTTTGGCTTCCTGTGATGGTAGGCCGGAAAACTCTCCTGAGTTTATCAAAACTCCTTCATTTTCATATGCAGAATTTTCAAAGTCCCACTCTTTATCCGGTTTTATAACTACTTTTATAGGTATGTTGTATTTTTTAGCAAACTCAAAGTCTCTCTGATCGTGGGCAGGAACTGCCATTATAGATCCTGTTCCATATCCCCAGAGTATATAGTTGGCGGTATATATAGGTATCTCTTCACCGGTAAGTGGATTTACTGCATATCTACCTGTAAATACACCCTCTTTATCCTCTACCAAACCTCTATCTTTTGTTGAAAGGGATTTGATCTTCCTTACAAAATTTTCAACTTCATCTCTAAACGGCGTATCCTTGGATAGCTCTAAAGTTAAAGGATTCTCCGGAGCAAGAGCCATAAACGTAACACCGTAGAGAGTGTCAGGTCTGGTTGTAAATACCTCTATGTATATATCTAAATCCTTAACTTTAAATTTAATAGTAGCACCAAC
>JBBFMH010000036.1:0-12001 GCA_037478615.1 Hydrogenothermaceae bacterium | reverse complement strand
AGATCCCAGTATATGTCCGGCATTTTTTAAAACTATCTTCACATCTTTTGATAAACTGAAAGGTTGATTATAATCCAATATGATTTTAAAATACTCCATAGCTGTGAAAACATCGTTCTCATCGTATAGAGGAGGGTTAACTTCCTCCGGAGTTCCTCTCCTCATGGCTTTTTTCAGCTGAGTTTTATACTCTTCTCTCATAACATTTGCAGCATCCAATAACATTATCCTTGTTATATGATAGGTTGGTTTTGTTGATATTATCTTCCCTCTAAATCCGTGTTTTACCAAAAGAGGAATTCTTCCACAGTGGTCTATATGGGAATGGGTAAGGATTAAATAATCAATTATAGATGGGTCAAATCCAAATCCTTGATAATTTTTATCTTCATCTAATCCTTGAAACATTCCACAATCTATAAGGATGTTTAATTTTCCTACCTTGACTAAATGACAAGAGCCTGTAACACCCTCTACTCCACCAAAAGATTGAACTATCATCTTAAACCCCCAAAGTTAGTGATGATGGCCTGTACCGAAACCTCTCAGTATAGTCCATATACCAAATAAAATTACAATCACCCCGGCTAATCTGACAAGATTTTTCCTTGTATATGGAGATATCAAATTTATAATCTTTGCAGAGAACAACATAGCCGGGACAGTTCCAAGTCCAAAAACTGCCATAGTTAGCATACCTTTAACAGGATCTTTATCTATAACTGCCTTTATTAAGAAGGCATAAACAAGAGGACAGGGCAAAAAGCCGTTAAACATACCTAAGAAAAAAGGAGAACTCCTAAACTGATTTAAAAAATCTGCAATAGTATTAAATATAGGGTCTAAAAAAGGAACTCCCTTCTCTTTTATATTTCCAGTTATCTGAAGTCCGAAAATTATCATACCTACACCTAATATCAGAGAAAGTCCCTTCTGAAAATACTGAAACCCTATGCTGTGAAAATACATTCCAAGAAATCCCGCTAAAAATCCTAAGAATATATATGTAAATATCCTTCCAGAGTTATAGAGTATATTACCCATCCAGAAATTTTTATAAACAATCAAAGAAGGTATAAATCCACACATACCTATACAGTGATACGACCCCAGGAAACCACCGAGAAAGACAAGAAAAAACTCAAGCATTGGTAATTTTCCTCACTATGGATTTGTAATATAATATCACAGCCATAAATTTTAGGGGGTAACTATGAAAGCTGCGTACTATGAAGAGTTAAAAGGATACAAGGGAATAAAGATAGGAGAGTTACCAAAACCTACGATAGAAGATGGTGAGGTTCTTGTCAGGGTAAAGGCATTTTCTCTAAACCATCTTGATGTATGGGTAATGGAAGGAAAATATCCGATGGATATACCACTACCTCATATATTTGCATCTGACGGTGCAGGTGTAGTTGAGGAAGTTGGTAAAGATGTCAAAAATGTAAAGGAAGGGGATAGAGTAGTTATTTTCTCCGGACTTTCCTGTGGTCAGTGTGAGAGATGTCTGTCGGGAAAAGATAATGAATGTGATAAATTTAGACCATTAGGGACAGTAGATAACGGTGTATCTGCTGAGTATGTCAAGGTGCCTGCTGTAAATGTTTTCAAAATTCCTGATAATCTTACCTTTGAAGAGGCAAGCTGTATTCCGATAACATATATAACATCATGGCATTCCTTAGTGACGAGAGGAGGAATAAAACCTACAGACACTGTTCTCATACACGGAGGAACTTCCGGAGTTGGGACAGCTTTAATACAGATAGCAAAATTATACGGTGCCACAGTTATAACAACAGTCGGAGATGGTTGGAAAGAAGAGAAGGTTAAGCAGTTAGGAGCTGATTTTGTTATAAACTATAAACAGCAGGACTTCGCCGCAAAGGTTAAGGAATATACTGACGGGAAACTGTGTGATATAGTTATAGACCACATAGGTGCTGAAACTTTTGCTAAATCCCTATCCTGTGCTAAGAGGGGAGGAAGAGTTATAACCTTCGGTTCCACTACAGGAGCAGAGGTTAACATAAATCTAAGATATATATTCGGTAAAAATCTAACCATTCATGGAGTTTATATGGGAACAAAAGGAGAATTTGCAACTCTCATAAAACTATTTCCGGATAAATTAAAACCGATCATAGACAGTGTTTATAGTTTGGAAAATGTTCAAAAAGCTTATGAAAAATTACTCAGCAGACAGTTTTTTGGAAAGATTGTTGTAAGGATAGATTGATGATAAAGATCAAAAATTTAACGGTAGTGATTGACGGGAAGATAATAATAGAGGATATAAATCTTGATATAGAAGATGGAGAAATAGTCGCAATTGTAGGACCAAACGGCGGTGGTAAAACTACACTTATCAAAACTTTACTTGGTTTTATAACACCTTCTTCCGGTGTTGTATTTATAGATGGAAAAGATCCAAAAGGATTTATAAAGGAAGCTAAGGTTGGTTATCTTCCACAAAAATCATCATACGAAAAAGATTTTCCGGTAAGTGCGTTAGATGTAGTTATGTTTGGACTGATAAATGATAAAATTCCGAAAAGTCAAAAGATAAAAAAAGCTGTTGAGTATATAAAGTATGTAGGTATGGAAGGTTTTGAAAACTATCCTTTTGGAAGGTTATCCGGTGGACAACAACAGAGAGTAATGATAGCAAGAGCGTTAATTTCACAACCGAAGTTATTGATACTTGATGAACCATCAACAGGTATAGATGTTGTGGCTCAGGAGAATTTCTATGAATTTTTAAAAAAGATAAATCAAGACAGAGGTATAACAGTGATAATGGTATCCCACGATGTAGGTGTGGTAGCAAACTACGTCCATAAAGTAGCAGGATTAAACAGAAAACTACACTTCTTCGGCAAACCAAAAGATTTCTTCCAAACTAATGTTTTAAGTCAGTTATACGGCTCAGACGTGAATCTACTTATTCACTCTCCAGAGTGTATAACATGCCAACATTTTATGCCGGACAAACTTTTAGAAGGTGTTAAACATTGAATATTTTAGAACTACTTACAACAGATTTTATACTTAATGCAGTTATAGGTGGATTAATACTTGCAATTTTACTCTCCGTTTTATCTCTCTTTATATATGTTAAAAAATGGTCTTTTATAAATGTGGGAATATCCCATGCAGCATTCGGAGGGCTTGCAATAGGTTATATTGCCGGTATATCTCCTTCTATTACAGGAAGTATATTCGCTGTGATAGTTGGCATCCTTATAGGTTTTCTAAGTAAGAGAGGAAAATTCCACGAGGATATATCCATAGGCATACTTCTCTCTTTTTCTATGGCTCTTGGTGTTATTCTGATATCGTTTTCAAATAACTACAACTCAGACTTATTTAATTTCCTGTTTGGAAATATTCTCACAATAACCCGGGAAGATATAATTACACTCGGAATATTTACGGTTATAGCTTTTGGATTTCTCTACATATACTTTCAAAAACTACTATACTGCTGTTTTGATGAGGAGGTTGCAAAAGTATCTGGAGTAAAAACGGATTTTCTGTATTACAGCTTGATAGTTTTAATGGCTATAGCAACTGTTTTGTCTATCAAACTTGTAGGTTCTATACTTGCTTCTGCAATGATGATATTGCCTGCTGCAACATCTTCACAGATTTTTTGGCATTACAGGAGTATAGTTGTATTTTCAATCATCATAAGTATATTTGCCGTTATAACCGGTATATTTATATCCTTTGAGTTTAATCTACCATCTGGATCAACTATCGTTATGGTTTACTCAGTTATATTTTTTGTTATTACAACTGTTAAGAGGTTCCTTAAGTAGATGTATAGGCTTATTGGAAGAAAAGAATCAGATTATCTGATTATTGAAGATGAAGAACTTCACCATCTTAAAGTCTTAAGATTAAAAGAGGGTAATACTGTAGAAGTTAACGACCTCCAGGGAAATGTATACGAAGGAGAAATTTTACAGATAACAAAAAAACAGGCAGTTCTAAAACCAATCAGGAAGATAGAAATACCAGAAGACAAATTAAATATAACCTTATATCTATGTATGCCAAACCAACTATCAAAAGTTGATGATATTATAGAACCAATCTCACAGCTCGGTGTAAAGAGGTTTGTTCCAGTAATATCAAAAAGGTCTGCAGTAAAACACTCCGATGTTTTAAAGAAAAAAGAAAAGTGGGAAAAGATAGCTCTACAATCAATAAAGCAGTGTAAAAGACTGTTTCCGGTAATTATTGAAAATCCTGTAAATCTGGCTAATATTAAAAGTGAAGATGAGTTGAAAGTTGTATTTTATGAAAAAGAAAGGGAAAGTAGGTTGAAAGATTTAGATTTGCCACAAGTAAACAGCATATCCGTTGTAATAGGTGCGGAAGGTGGATTTGAAGAAAGTGAGATAAATTTCCTTAAAGGAAAGAGCTTTGTACCACTTTCTCTTGGCGATAATATTCTAAAAATGGAAACTGCTATAATAGTATCACTTTGTCAGATAAGGTTTAAATTTGAATAGGAGGTTTCACTATGAAGAAAGTTATAGCTTTAACAGTAGTTGCTGCTTTCTTAGTAACAAGTTGTGCGGAGACTTATAGACCGTCTCAAACAACCTATGAAGGTGGGTTGATAGGAGCTGTAACAGGTGCAACAGCCGGTGCTATCTTGACAAGTGGAAACAAATGGAAAGGTGGAGTTATAGGTGGAGTTATAGGTGCAATAGCTGGAGCTACCATAGCAGAGATATCAAAGAGAGGAGCAGTGGAAGCAGTTCAGTCAAACAGACCTGTGAGATATCAGACAGAGGACGGTAGAGGAGTTTATGAAGCAGAGCCGATGGGATATGATGCTAAAACAAGATGCCATAAGGTCCATGAGAGGGTATATGAGAACGGCAAACTTGTAAAAGATCAGATAAAAGAAATCTGTGAAGCTGAGAAAGTAGAGAGGAAATATTAACCTTAAATAGGAGAAAAGATGAGCTTTCCTGTAAACAGATTAAGACGTTTGAGAAAAAACGAAAATATAAGAAGATTAGTTAGAGAAACTGTTTTAACTGTTGATGACTTGATTTATCCTATCTTCGTAGAAGACGGTAATAATATAGAGAAAGAGATACCATCTATGCCGGGAATATACAGATACTCTATTGATAGACTGGCAAAGGAGCTTGATGAAGTTGTAAGACTGAATATTCCGGCTGTTTTACTTTTTGGTATTCCTTCTCATAAAGATGAGGTAGGATCAGACACATGGGATGAAGATGGAATCATACAGAAAGCTGTTAGATATATAAAACAGAACTATCCAAATCTTTATGTTATCACCGATGTATGTTTCTGTGAATACACTTCCCATGGACACTGTGGAGTTTTACACAATCACGATGTAGATAATGACGAAACTTTAGAAAACACAAGGAAACAGGTCATCTCTCATGTAAAAGCTGGAGCTGATATGGTGGCTCCTTCCGGAATGATGGATGGAGTTGTAAAGACCATAAGAGAAGCTCTTGATAGTGCAGGATTTTACCACATTCCAATAATGGCTTACTCTGCCAAGTTTGCGTCCTCTTACTACGGACCATTTAGAGAAGCTGCAGACTCTACACCTGCTTTTGGAGACAGAAGAACATACCAGATGGATCCTGCAAATAGAAGGGAAGCTATAAGAGAAGTGGAGTTAGACATACAGGAGGGAGCAGATATAGTTATGGTAAAACCTGCCCTTTCTTACCTTGATATAATTAGAGATATAAAAGATAGATTTCTGCTGCCCGTTGCAGCTTACAACGTAAGCGGTGAGTACTCGATGATTAAAGCGGCAGGAAAACTCGGTTGGATAGATGAGAAAAAGGTTATGATGGAAACCCTTTTATCAATGAAGAGAGCCGGAGCTGATATAATAATAACATACTTTGCGAAGGAGGTAGCAAGGATATTAAAACAATGAAGAGATTACTTTTAGTAGACTCCTCCTCATACATATACAGAGCTTTTTACGCTCTTCCTCCCTTAACTTCTCCAAAAGGAGTTCCAACCGGAGCTATATACGGATTTGTCAGAATGCTGTTAAAACTCATAAACGATTTTAACCCAGATTATATAGCAGCTGTTTTTGACTCAAAAGGAAAAACAATAAGACATCAACAATTTACAGAGTATAAGGCAAATAGAAGGGAAACACCGGACAGTTTATCAATACAGATACCATACATAAAAGAGATTTTAAATACACTGAATATAAAAATAGTAAAAAAAGAAGGATTTGAAGCAGACGATATTATAGCAACATTGGCAAAAGATGCAGAAAAAAGAGGATTTGAAGTTATAGTGGTAACACCTGATAAAGATATGCTCCAGCTTGTAGATGAGAAAATAAAAGTTTTTAATCCGGTAAGCGAAATTCTATACGACTCACAAAAAGTTAAAGAAAAATACGGTATAGAGCCAACCCAGTTTGTTGATTATTTAGCATTGGTAGGAGACCCTGTAGATAACGTTCCTGGAATAAAAGGTATAGGTCCAAAAACAGCCTCTGAACTTTTAAATAAATACGGATCTATTGAAAACATACTACAAAATTTAGATAGACTTTCAGAAAAGTATAGAAAACTTTTTGAAAGTATAGACAGAGAAAGTGTAGAAAAATCAAAACAGCTTGTAAATCTATACCAGACAGAAATTGAGATAGATATAGAAGACCTTAAAAAGGGAAAACCTGATTTAACTAAATTAAAACAGATATTTGATGAGCTTGGATTTAAATCTCTTATGAAAGATGTTGAAAAGAGTAAACCAAAAGAAGAGATAAAACAGAAAACTCTTTTCTAAAAGAGGTAGAAAAATGTTTACAGTTCCAATAATAGAGAGATTAAAAAGGGAAGAGAGAGAGATACTTATATTTACCCATGAAAATCCAGATGGTGACGGTATAGGAAGTATGTTAGGGTTGTATCTTTTCCTGAAGAAGTTAGGTAAAAATGTAACAGCAGCGATGAAAGACGATCTACCATATATATACAACTTCCTACCGGCTGTAAATGAGATTAAAAAACTACCGATAGATAAAGTTTTTGATGTTGCAATCCTCGTTGATGCAGCTCATAAAGGAAGAGCTGGCGTTGAAATTAAGGCAAAGGAGATTATAAGAATAGACCACCACAGAGGCGGAGAGTTTGAAAGTGTGTATGACTATGTAGAAGTTACAAGTCCATCAACAACCTTTATAGTAACTCAGATATTAAGACAGTGGGACGAAAATCTTATAGATAGGTATATAGCAACATGTCTATACACTGGACTTATAACAGACACGGGAAGTTTCAGGTATAACAACACAGATGAGAGAGCCTTTGATGTAGCTAAATTCTTAGTATCAAAAGGTGCAGACCCATTTTATATCTCAAAGATGGTTTTTGAAAGAAATAAACCTTCAACGATAAATTTACTCCAAAAAACTTTATCCACATTGGAAATTTACGGAGAAGGGAAAATAGCTATATTAACAGTTTTCAGAGATTTTGTAAGAGAGTGCTCTGCATCCGAAGAAGAGACAGAAGGATTTGTAAATTTTGCAAGAAGCATAGATGGAGTAGAAGTTGCCATACTGATGATACAGAAGGAAGACCTTAAAACATGGAGAGTATCTTTAAGAGGAAAAGGGAATATAAATGTCCAACAGATAGCTTCACACTTTGGGGGTGGTGGGCATAAAGATGCTGCTGGATGTAGGATAATGGGAGATTATTATGAAATAAAAAATCAGCTTATACAGAAAGCAAAAGAGCATTTACATAAGGAATCTCTATCAGTGGTATAATTTATGTGGGATAAGAAACTACAGAATGAGGTAGAGATATGGAAGATAAATTTGCTGACTGGTTTGAACTTGGAGGAATTATATTCTTCACATGGATGGTGATTATAGTTGGACTTCTATGGGGGCTATCTATAAAGGCAAGTTATAACGAAGAGAAACAGAAGAAACAACAGGCAGAGAATGGAAACGAAAACAAGTAAAAATATACCTTTTATAGTTATCACCGGATTTGGTATAGTTGCAACTCTATTTTTTATCTACTTTTTCGTCTATAATAAAGCGGTAGATACTGTAAGAAAAGACCTTGTTATACAGAAAGCATATCCAAAGATAAAACCACAAGAATTTATAACAGAGCTTAGTTTTGTAGCTTCTAAATCAGGATTTTCCGTATCCCAAATCTACACCGATAACAGGACTTTTTTGGTTAATATCTACTCCCAAAAAGAGATAGATCAAGTTATAAATCTTAATCCTAATACTTTAGCTTATATAAATGTGAGTTTGGTTATATACGATCTTGGAGATGGAACTGCTGTAATTGGAAACAATCCTTATATATGGGATATAATCTTCGAAGATAGAAACTTAGATGATAGAGCTCAAGAGTACAGCCAAACTGTAAGTAATCTACTTGATAACGTTTATCTCTCAATAAAGGAGAAGAGAAAATCTATTTAGGGGGAAGTTATGATAAAGTTTGGAACAGATGGATTTAGAGGAGTCATAGGAGATAACTACACATTTGAAAACATAAGGAAGATAGCACAAGCCCATGCTGAATCTCTGAAAGATAGGAAAGGAAAGAAAGTTATAGTAGGATACGACACAAGGTTTATGTCGAGAGATTTTGCCTTGGCGGTTGCGGAAGTTTTCAGTTCAAATGGGTTTAAAGTTATAATTTCAAAAGGTATAACAACCACACCGGCTCTTTCTCTGGCTGTAAGAGAGTTTAAATGTGATGAAGGAGTTATGATTACAGCTTCCCACAACGGATACAAATACAATGGTTATAAAATAAAAGGTAAGTACGGTGGCCCGGCAACAGAGGATATAATAAAAGATGTTGAAAACAGAATAGGAAAAAGCCAGATAAAGACAGGAAAAAGTGATTTTAAAGAAGAGGATTTACAAAATATATACATTAACAGACTGAAAAGCTATTTTGATCCAAACATATTTAAACAGAAACATATAAAAATCATACATGACCCAATGTACGCAACAAGCAGTAATCTGTATAACTCAATCCTTGAAGATAGCTTTGTATCTGTTGAATCTATTAATAACTGGTATAATCCATACTTTGGAGGACACCATCCGGAACCGATAGATAAAAATCTATCTCTCCTGAAAGCAAAAGTGGTAGCAGTTCAGGCAGATTTGGGAGTAGCAAACGACGGAGATTCTGATAGAGTAGGAATAGTTGATGAAAAAGGAGAGTTTGTAAATACACAGATACTATATGCTCTACTTTTACTCCATACTATAAGAAACAGGAAGGTAAAAGGAAGTATTGTTAAAACCGTATCTACAACTTACTTGGCAGATAGGATAGCAAAAAAAGAAAAGAGAAAGATTCATAAGACACCTGTTGGATTTAAGTATGTAGCGGATATAATGCTTAGAGAGAAAGTAGCCTTTGGAGGAGAAGAATCCGGAGGATATGGCTTTGGTTTTCATATTCCAGAGAGAGACGGCGTTTTATCAGGACTTCTCATAATTGAGATGATGAATCTTTACGGAAAATCTATGTCTGAACTTGTAAAGGAGTTGTTTAAAGAGTTCGGCGAAGCCTACTACAAGAGAGAAGACCTGAAAGTAGAAGGAACTCAAGGATTAGATTTTGTAAATAAACTTAAAAGTAAAGAAATTAAAGAGTTTGCCGGCTTTAAAGTAAGAGAGATAGATAAAACAGATGGTGTTAAAATAATCTTTGAAGATGATAGCTGGCTACTGTTTAGAGCTTCTGGTACAGAACCAGTTTTAAGGATATACGCAGAATCACCTTCCGTTGAGAAAACAGATAAGCTTATAAAAAGTTCTATCTCTATGATAGAATAAGATTTGAAAATTATTCAAAAAGGAGATAAGTATGGAAAATTTCTATGAACCTTACGAAGTAGTTTTATCAGATGATAACAAACTTGCCGTTTTAGTGGAACCTGATGAAAATTTAGAAAAAGCCCTTGAAAATGCAAAAGAACCGGAGTTAATGGTAGATGTAGATTATGACGAAACATCAGAAGAGTTATACCTAATAATATCTGCCATATTTGATGAGGAAGAGATATTTTTTGGACTTCCGTATGGAGAAGCTTGGGAATCTCTCATAGAGGAAGGTAGTTTTGTTATAGCTTTTATTCCGGAAGAAGAGTTTAGATCAGGTAAGTTTGATGAAGTTCCTTCAATTGAGATAGAATTTGATGATATTACCCTTGGATTTATAGAAGGAGCCAATAGAACAGCACAAATTTTACTCGGAGAAACAGAAGAAGAGTAATAATGGTACTTACCTACGCCAGAAAGGTTAATTTTTATGAAACAGATGCCCAGGGGATAGTTCATCACTCAAACTACCCCAGGTATTTTGAAGAGTGTAGAGGTTCTTACCTTGAAAGTATAGGCTTACCATACCATATACTTAGAGATGAGTATAAAGTTGATGTTGTTTTATTGGAGCTTAATGTAAAGTATACAAATCCGTTGAAATTTGGAGACATCTTTAAGATAGAGTTTAGATTGGACAGCATAGACAGTTATTTTTTCAGTTTTAAGTATGAGATTTACACAGATAGAAAGATAGCAGAGGGTTTTACAAAACATTGCTGTGTTAATTCTCAAACGAAGAGAGTTATAAAAGTTCCAAAAGTTTTAAAAGAGAAAATGGAGTTAGGAGATGTTGGAAGAGATAGTTAAGAAGGCAAAAGAAAAATTGGTTGGTTATGATTGGGAGATTTTTTACTTTAAAAATAAAAAACTTAAAAGTGAATCTAACGATTTAAAGATTGATAAACTTACAGCTTCAGAAGATGTAGGATTCAGTGTAAGAGTTTTAAAATCCGGTCGTCAAGGATTTTCTTACTCAACAACACTGGATAAAGACTCAATAGAATTTACAGTACAGAGTGCAAAAGAGCTATGTGATATAGCAACAGAAGAAGAAGATATATTTTTAAACGAAAAGTTGGAGAAAGGAAGAGAGATAGAGTACTTTGACACATTTGCAGTAAATCTTCCAGTAGAGGAGAAGATAGAAAAAGCCATAGAACTTGAAAGATTGGTAAGAACTATGGATGACCGGATAAAGTCTGTAAGAAGCTCCACATTCACGGAAAATGTTTATGAAAAAGTTTTGATAAACTCCTTGGGATTAGATATAAGAGAAACGGGAACAGTTTACTCTGCCATGGTTTCAGCAGTTGCCACAGACGGAAAGGATTCACAGATAGCTTGGAGTTATAATGCAAAGAGATTTATATCTGATTTAGATTTAAAAGATATAGCAAGAGAAGCTGTTTTTAACTCAACATCCTTACTTGGATCTACATCTATACCTACAAAAAATATGTACGTCCTGTTTCCTCCCTATGCAATGGCAGAGCTTTTAGATGCTTTCTCCTATCCATTTTTGGCAGATGCTCTTATAAAGGGTAAAACTTTGTTTAAAGATAAAGTTGGAGAAAAGGTAGCCTATGAGGAAATAACCATAGTAGATAACGGAATCCTTGAAAAAGGTTTAATGTCATCTACTTACGATGCAGAAGGTGTTTTGAAAAAGAAAAATGTACTGATAGAAAAAGGTATTTTAAAAGGGTTTTTACAAAATCTATACACTGCTAAGAAGTTAGGAGTTTTACCTACGGGGAACTCTATCAGGTCTGATTTTAGATCACTACCAACAGTTGGAATAACGAACTTTTATATAGAAAATGGTAAACAGAATATAAAAGATGTTATCTCAGATTTAGATGAAGTTTTTTATGTGATAGATATGATGGGACTTCATACTGCAGACCCCATCTCCGGAGATTTTTCTCTTGGAGTAAACGGTCTTATAGTTAGTAAAGGAGAGATTGTTAAGGCAGTTAGAGGTTCCACATTAAGTGGTAACTTCATAGAGCTACTACAGAGAGTTGTGTCTGTTGGAAATGATTTAAAGTTTTACGGTAA
>JBBFMH010000035.1:0-12793 GCA_037478615.1 Hydrogenothermaceae bacterium | reverse complement strand
GCTTTTTCAGGTACTGTGAGGTTTAATTATGGCATTAATTTCTCACTCAACGTATTAATAAAGATAATATTAAGCCTATTATTGCTATTTTAAGAATAAGACATATGTAGCTTTCTTACAGCTATGGATAGGGAGGATTACTATGAGTACGTATGTTTTTGTTTTAGTTGCATTTTTTTTAATAACAACTGTCAATAGTTATGCTGGACCTTTTGATAATATTAAAAACCTTTTCCAGACTGACAACTCTTTAGACTGTAACTCAATGTTAGAAAACTCTCCCAAAAAAACGACAACAGAGAGCTATCTTAAATATGCAATAGGAGGTTTAGCTGTAGGGGCAGCAGCGGGAGCAGTTATAGATAAAGATAACAGAATGGGAGGTGCTGTAATAGGTGGCATTGGTGGTTTCTTAGCGGGAATGGCTGTCGGTAGAGTAGCAAATGATAAATTAATTGCCAAACCAAGAAACGATATTTTGAAGACAGCAAAGCCTCCTTTTTTTAAATTAATAAATATAGAAGTGTTAAATTCCTCATTTGAAACCCAGAGAAAGTTTAAGCCTGGGGAGTACGTATTAATATTTATAAAAGTTCAAGGAGTAGAAAATAGCGAAGAAGAAGGAATAGACATAGGTTATCTCTTACATGTGTATAAAGACGATCAATACATTGGAACTTTAAAAGATTCTATTATATTACCACAAGGAGAAGTTCATGACTTTATAGCAATCCCCATTTGCAAATCAATACCTCCTGGAAAATACAGAGTTGATTTTAACGTGATTAACAACAGTATTTCAGAAAAGAAAGTTCTTGAATGGGAGGTAATCCAATGAAAAAGGCATTCATTTTAATCATAACTTTACTTTTTACACAAACATCTAAAGCCTTAGAAGTTTATTCAGATAAGTTGCCAAAAATATTAGATACTTTAGAATCTATCGGATTAAAGTGTGGAACAGCACAGGATAATTTAAAAAGTAAATTTGATTGTATAGAAGTAGATGGAAAAACCGGTTTTTTTAGATTGAAAGGGGAGTTTAAAGATTATGACCAATTCTTATCAGCTTATATGATAGTACAAAGTATAGCCGGCGTAAGCAAAGTTTCTCTTGTATTTGATATATTTGACACAAAGATTAAAGTTAGAAATGTAGAGAAATGTTTCGTATCTCTTTTTTCTGGCGATTATAGTAACGAATGTAAAATATACAAACCGATACAGGCATCTTCTTTTGATAATAAAGTCCAAAAAAAGCACAACAAATATGCCCTAATTATAGCAGTTGGTAAGTATAAATTTCTACCATCAGAAAAATTCTTAGGTGATGCTCCTATAAATGATGCTGAACTTGTAAAAGCCAATTTAGAAAGGAAAGGTTATAAAGTTATATTACTCAAAAATGAAGAAGCAACCAAAGATAATGTTTTAAAAACTTTAGACGAAATTATAGCAAAATTACCTGAGAAAGAAGGAACATTATATTTTTATGCTTCAAGCCATGGTTCACCGAAAGATCCCAATGGTGAAACCGGTATAGTTCTGTATGATACTTCTATTGAGAATTCAGATTCTTGTAATACTATAGCTGATGCTTTAAATAAAAATAACATTGGAGATACTAAGATAAGAGATATACTTATAACTGCAAAGAAAATGTGTAATGTACTGAGAAATTCAATAACTCTAAATGAAGACATAATTCCTCGGTTATCTGCTTCCAATAAAAAAATTAAATTTATCTCAAATTTAGATGTTTGTTATAGTGGAATTGCACTGAAAAAAGCTATTGATAACATAAGTAGTGATGATATCTACTCTCCAGATCAAACTGTAGCAAAATATCTTACAGGAATATATCCAAATCCTATGATATATATATCTTCCGCATCTGGTGAGCAGCTATCTATGCAAAGAAAATTTGGAGATAAAGATTATGGAATTTTTACTTACAACTTTTACAAAAGTTTGGCAAAGAATAAGTATAATATAGAGATAAACTATAAAAACACTTTACAAATCATAAAGGAGTCTACTGGTGAAGCTTGTAGAAATTTGAAGAAAAGTAGAGGTGACTCAAAATGCGATGAAAATGGTCAGAACCCTCTATTTTTTAAAAATTCATTAATAAAGAGTGAAGATTTTAACCTTTAATAGAAAGGAGGAGGATAGAAATGTTTGGAGAAGTTAGAGGACAGTTGTTGAAATTTGGTAGTAGAGCCAACTTTGAAAATTTAAAACCTCATCACAAATCTTTTGGTGACGATAATGTGATTTTTGAAGTAGAAAAAGACGTGATTTTAAAATCCAAAGAAAAATTGAAAGAAGGCAAGCTGGATTTATCAGAATATTGTAGTAAACTAAAAGAATATTTCTCTTTTAAAAGAGAAGATGAAGAATCACTTGAAGAAGGTTTAGAGAGATACAGGAATCTTGAAGAAGAGTATAATAAATTAAATCCTAAAAAATGGTTGATAGCTTTAATTGTAGGTATTACATTGGAAACTTCCATCTTAATAATTCAATCTATCTATGGTGGTGGTTTTAATCCTGTTATTATAATTTTTGCTTTTATATTAGCTATGGGGGGTATATTATTAGGTCAGCTTATAGGATACTTTTTCTTTGTATCTGAGTTGAGAAAAAGGGGACAGAGTAGCCATCATGTTGAAAGTAAAACAGGCATGAAAATTTTTATCGGTGTAGTTGGTATAATTTTGATTGGATTTATATCAGTATTAAGAGCTCTTTCGGATGATGGATTAGATTTGGGAGTATTATCACTTACAGTTGTCCTTGGTTTAATGGTTGCAACATTGGAAGGAATTAGAGAATATAATAAGGAAAAACGTAAGGATTTACTTATGTATAGAAGGTTATCTCTTTTAAAAAGAGCAACAGAATTGCATTGTAGAAATAGAGATCTATATTTATCAGAAGAATGTGACCAAAAGATAAGGGAAGAAATTGAAAGATTATGTAAAAATTATTCATAAGGAGGAGAAAGATGTTTAAAAAGATTATATTCGGTACTGGAATTTTTGCTATGTTTAGCCTTCCTACTTTTTCAGCCGAATCAACATGTAAAATAAAAATTGACAAAAATCAGAAAGGAGAAAAAAGATCGGTAATTTTAGCCGGAGGAAATGGATATCAGCTATTTGAGGGCTATCTAAATGAGTTAAACAAAAATGGTATAAAAGCCAAACCCGGAGATATAAAAGTGTATATACATACAGGAACAGAGTTAAAAGAATTTACCTTATCATGGCAAAACTGGTTATCAGGTAAATCTCCAGAAGAAATTTGGAAATCTAAATTATCTAAATATGAAGCAAAAATTAACAACCAAGAATTAGCTAAAGCCGATAAGATGGGTATGGATATATACTGTGTATCAACAGAGACAACTGAAACTGTATCATCATCAAAATCCTCATATCAAGGAAACATGAAAAAAGGTGCTTGCTCACCGGATTCTAACTCTCACATACAAGTTGGTATTCAATTTATAAATAACAAAGATTACGATAATGCTATAAAAGAATTTGAAGCAGCTACAAAATCTTCTAACTGTCCTTTGGCTTATGCCAACTTGGTTCAAGCATATCTTCTAAAAAATAATCTAAACTTTGCTGTAGACACATATAAAAAAGGTGTTGAGTTGGCAGGAAATGATGGATTTCTACACTTTTCCGGAGCAGTAGCTTATACCGCTAAAAAAGAGTTTGATTATGCACTTACAGCATTGGATAATGCATTAAAATATGGATTTGTGGATAAAAAACTGTTAGATAGTAAAGATTTAGATCCATTATACAAAACAAGAAAAGGAGAATTTTGCAATTTAATGGATAAATATAAAGTTGTTCTAAAAAAATGTTTATAAACATGAATGATTAACTTTAAACCGGTTTGGCAGAATGTAGAGTTTTTTAATATTGTGAAGCCCTTAGGGGCTTCTATTTCTCTGTCCACAGGAGAAACTGTTAAAGCTGATGTGGTTGATATTCTTCCTTCCGGAGGAGTTGTTTTAAGAATAAAAGATAGCTATGTAACCGTAAAAACGGAGGTTCCTCTTACAAAAGAAAATCAATTACTTTTAAAAGTTTTAGAATTAAAAAATGATTTTGTTAGATTACAGATTGTTGATATAAAAGCAAAACAGACCCAGATTTCTGAAAACATAAAACAGATTTTACAAACAAATCCAGAGCTTTTGATTTTAAGTTTTGATAAACTTCCACCTCAAACCCAAAAAGAAGTTATAAACTTCCTTCAAAATCAGCTTAAAAACAGTATTTTAGAAAATTTTCCAAAATTAGAAACAGCTATAAATCCTCAAAATTTAACAGCTGAAACATTAAAAAAAGCTGTTGAAAACTCCGGGATATTTTTTGAAAACAAACTTTTAAATCTTTATAAAAATATAGAGAGTTTAAAAACATACACAGAAAATTTACCTACCGGAATAAAAGATAGTTTATTAGAGATATTACAGACAACAAATATAGATAATTACCAAAAGTTAGAAGAGATAACAAACATCCTTAATGATAAAAATTTTCAACAGAAATTGATAAACAATCTAAACTCAAATCTTACACAACTCGAGATAAAAGAAATATTACCACAGAGTATAGACAAAGATGTAGCTAAATTTTTTGAAAACATTAAACATCAAGACTATAAAACATTGTTAAAATTAACCGAGGATAATCAACTTAAAGAAAAGATAAAAGCGGTTATAGACAGCTATCAATCATTATCATCTGATATGAAACTTAAAGAAGAAGTCCAACAACAGATAAAAACAACACAGGAACTTAGTATAATAACAGAGAGTTTTTATGGATTCTTACCTATAAACTGGGAAGGACTAAGGAACTCAACTTTTAAGTATAAAAAGACAGTTAACGATAACGGAAAAAGCTACCACTTTATACTTAACCTTGATTTTGAAGATGGTAAAGTTTCAATAATTACATCTTACCGGCAAGAAAAGATAGACATAACCTTATCAGTTGAAAATCAAAATTTACGTAATATAATAGCAAATGAGAAGATAAATCTGTACCAAAAATTGAAAGAAGAAGGATTAAATATAGGATACATAGAAGTTATAAACTATGCTCCAGAAAGTGTTGAAAAGGTTGTTTAAATGGAAAGTAAAAAAGCTGTTGCTTTAAAGTATGAGAGAGTTAAAGATTCAGCCCCAAAGGTAGTAGCAAAAGGAAAAGGTAAAATTGCTGAAAAAATAATAGAGGTAGCTAAAGAAAACGGAGTTTATATAAAAGAAGACCCTGATCTTGTAGAGATTCTATCTACCATAGAAATAGATGAAGAGATCCCACCACAGCTATACAAAGCCGTGGCAGAAATCCTCATTTTTCTGTATAAAATTAAACAGAAACGTTAAACTCTCTTAGAGCTTCGTTTAAAGAAGTTTTCTTATCTGTAGATTCTTTTCTCTTACCTATGATTAAGGCACATTGGACTCCGTATTCTCCGGCAGGAAATTTCTTGGTTATAGTTCCCGGTACCACAACACTTCTGGCTGGGACTCTTCCTCTATACTCAACTGGCTCATCTCCGGAAACATCTATAATCCTTGTAGAAGCGGTTATAACAACATTAGCTCCTAAAACAGCCTCCTCCTCAACGATGACACCTTCAACTATAATACACCTTGAACCTATAAAACAGTTGTCCTCAATAATCACAGGTCTTGCTGAAGGTGGCTCTAATACTCCACCAAGTCCCACACCTCCAGAAAGATGGACATTTTTACCTACTTGAGCACATGATCCAACTGTAGCCCAGGTGTCCACCATTGTCCCACTTCCGACGTAAGCTCCAATATTGACATAGGAAGGCATAAGTATTGCTCCCGGCTCAATATAGCTTCCATATCTTGCAGTTGCCGGTGGCACTACCCTGACACCTCTCTCTTTCCAATTTTTCTTTAAAGGTATCTTGTCATAGTACTCAAAAGGTCCAACTTCCATAACTTGCATCTCTTGAATAGGAAAGTAAAGAAGTATGGCTTGTTTTACCCATTCGTTAACTATCCACTCTCCATTTACTTTTTCCGTAACTCTCAACTTTCCATTATCAAGTAGATCTATAACTTCCCTGACCGCTTCTTTATACTCTTTCTCTTTAAGTAGATCTCTGTTTTCCCAAGCTTGTAAAACTAACTCCTTTAACTGATCCATCTAAAACTCCTTGAAAAGTTTTTTAAAATTATACCATTTTGTGATAAGATAGAGTATATAAGACTACAGAGAAGACCTGTTTTATTTGTATAAAAAAGGAGTAAAGTATGGAGAAATTTTTGAAGATTTACATCAATCCAAAAGAAAATTTGACTATCTTGAGAGAGTTAGATTGGGGTTTTAGTAAGTTATTGCTACAGGTAATTTTACCTTTTTCTCTGTTTTCTCCTATAGGTTATCTTATAGGGTTTACAGTTTTAAAATCAAACTACATTCAAGGTATAAATCAGTTTATGGACTATCTCAAAGACGATCCAAAAGCTGACAAGGGAACTATTGAGTATATGAATAAAATTTTAAATATGCTAACAACAGATGATTTTAGTAAAATTTTTATGTTTATTGGTGTTGTCTGGATGTTTGAGCTTCTAAGACCTGTAATTTTAAATGGTATCGTGTTCTTCTTTGGAAGATCTTTCGGAAGTAGTATAACAGATCAAACAATTACATTGAGATTGACAACTTTCGCTTTAATCCCTATCTGGATAGCTGGTATATTCAATATGGTTAATTCTCCAGTTACCACATTTATAATGTTTTTGGCAAGTTTTTACACTTACTATCTGATATTTATCGGAGCTGAGAAGATTTTAGGTATCCCTTCAGAAAACTCCAAGAACTTTCAATTTATAATAGTGGTTGTTATATTCAGTTTTATCATAAGTGGAATTTTAGGAATGATTCAAACTAATATTATTCAGAGAGTTATTTAGAGTTTTCTAAATTTTTAATAATGGTGGTAAGTGTTAAATTTACCACAGGAATATATCCAACCTTTTTACCTAAATTAACTACTGCACCGTTTAATGCATCTATCTCAGTTTTTTTACCAGATTTCAAATCGTAATACATAGATGGATAGTGGGCTTTTGTCGGAGGTATAAGATTTTTATAAAAATGTTCTATGTAGTCTTGAGGCGATCCATAATTTAGTTCTACACTGTTTAACTTACACACGTAAAAGATTTCTTCTATAATTTTGTTCATGATTATCACTGTATCAGGGTTATCAGCAAGTTCTCCATATCTCTTCTTTAAAATTGCACCTAATGGATTTAAAGCACAGTTATACAGAATTTTATCCCACAACACTTTATATATATCTTTACTGTAAGATGCAGGTATTCCACTGTGTTTTATCAAACATACAGTTTCTAAAATTTTACACTCCTGAAGGAGATTTTCCGGATGTCCTATCCTAACATCATCAGCATTTACCGTCACAGTAGCATATCCCGGACTATTCACTTTTGAGCCAAATATAACCCTTCCTAACAGTATGTTTTCCTTGGGAAGAAATTTTGAGGCTCTCTCATAGTTACCATAGCCGTTCTGTGTCAGTAAAATAATAGTCTTATCTTTAACGATATCTCTTATACTTTTTGAAACTTCTTCTGTATCATAAGATTTCACTGCCACTATAACTAAATCTACATCCTCATCTTTAAGACAAGATGTATCAAAGATAATTTTATCTAACTTTGCATTATGTAAGCCCCATATACCATCAACCTTTAAAGTTCCATCTTTAAAACTTTCTATCTGACTTTCTTTTACAACTCCATAAACAGTGTGTCCAGCTTCTTTTAAAAAGGTCGCAAAAACTGTCCCAACAGCTCCAAGTCCTACAACTACTATTTTTCTCATCTTAACTCTAAAAATTTAGCTATCTCTTCTATATCAGGTGGAAGTTCTACTGGCTTCTCACTCGCCTTAATAACCGTATCAGGGTCTTTTAAACCATTTCCCGTAAGGGTACAAACAATAACTTCATTTCCCTTAAAAATTCCTTTTCTATTCAGTTTTATAACTCCTGCTATAGATGCAGCAGAAGCTGGCTCACAGAAAACACCTTCCGTAGAAGCAACAAGTTTGTAAGCGTTAAGTATCTCTTCATCAGAGACAGCATCTATAAGACCATTACTCTCTTTTGCAGCCTGTAATGCTGGTTGCCAGCTGTAAGGATTTCCTATTTTTATTGCCGTAGCTATAGTTTGCGGGTTTTTTATAGGAAAGCCTTTCACTATAGGAGCGGCACCTTCCGCTTGAAATCCTATCATACGTGGGGTATTCTTAACTTTACCTTTCTGATAGTACTCCTTATATCCTTTCCAGTAAGCTGTTATATTACCAGCGTTTCCAACGGGTAGAAAGTGAAAGTCCGGAGCATATCCAAGATAATCACATATCTCAAAAGAAGCTGTTTTTTGTCCTTCTATCCGGAATGGATTTACAGAGTTAACCACTTCAACCGGATACCTTTCTCCTATCTCTCTTACAACAGTTAATGCATCGTCAAAGTTCCCCATCAAAGCTATAATCTTTGCACCGTAAACCATAGCCTGGGATAGTTTTCCAAGAGCAACAGCTCCCTTTGGCAGTATAACATAAGCTCTCATTCCTGCCCTTGCTGCATAAGCTGCTGCGGATGCTGAAGTGTTTCCAGTAGAGGCACATATCACAGCCTCTTTCCCACTTTCTTTTGCTTTTGATATGGCCATAGTCATTCCACGGTCTTTAAAAGAGCCAGTTGGGTTCAATCCTTCGTATTTAAGGTATATCTGTAAATTTTTATCCGGAGCTATCGCTTTAGATAGATTATCAGCTTTTATAAGTGGAGTATTTCCTTCATGAAGAGTAACTATTGGGGTGTTATCATTTACAGGTAAATACTCTCTGTAAGCGTTAATTATACCTTGCCATCGACAGTCCAAAATCATCTGCCTCCTTTTGTTTTTATCTCTTCAAAAAATTCTTGAGTTATAGGTCCTTCCGGAAGCCTGTTTATAAACTGTTGGACATAAGGATTTTGGCTATTTTTTATCTCATCCGGAGTCCCTATAGCCATTACTCTACCTTTATGTATATACATAATTCTATCTGCTATAGAAAAGGCACTTTCAAGGTCATGAGTAACTACTATTGAAGTAACTCCTATTTCATCTCTTAACTTTAAAACAAGTCTATCTATCATTGCAGATGTAACAGGGTCTAATCCGGAAGTAGGCTCATCATAGAGAATAATCTCTGGACTATAAGATATAGCTCTTGCAAGGGCAACCCTCTTCCTCATACCTCCGGAAAGCTGTGAAGGATATAGGTCTTCTATATCTTTTAAACCAACAAGTGCCAATTTCTCTACGGCAAGTTTTTTTATCTCCGAAATCGGCATTTTTGTATTTTCAAGGTAGTAAAAACCTACATTTTCCCATACCTTTAAACTGTCAAATAGAGCTCCTTCTTGGAAGAGATAACCTATCTTCTTTCTAAACTCTATAAGTTCTATATCCTTTAAAGATGTTATATCTGTTGAATCTATAAAAACCTTTCCAGAAGTTGGTTTAAGAAGTCCGATTATATGTTTAATAACTGTACTTTTACCACTACCACTTCCACCAACAACAACAAAAACTTCCCTTTCTTTCACATCAAAATTTATATCGTGTAAAACTTCTCTTTTACCAAATTCTTTATATAAGCCTTCAACTTTTATCTTTACAGGCATACTATCTCCTGAAATACTACTAATAAATAATATCACAAATCAGTGGCTTTTTCCTGAGAAAAGATTTTTGTTTATTAAAATTTAAAAATTTTTTATTATAACATAAAATACAATATAAAAAAATGATAGATTTCATTGATTTATTTTTACTTAAGATATACGCTTTAACTACTTAATTACATTATTTTTTAATTAATTTCTTCAATTAATTAAATCATAAATAAAGTGAGGAGGAGAGCATGAGAACATGTAAGTTCTATTGTGGGGTCATAAGGTATCAGGGAACCACTCCATTAGAGCTAACTTACGCTTTAGATACTGCAAGGAAAGACAAAGAGTTATCTGTAATTCCTAAGAAGCTATACAACAATGAATACTCTCTGTCAGAAAAAGAGTGTGCTATCTGTGATATTATCCTTAATTACAGAAAAAGATCTAAAACCTTATAATAAAGTTTTCAACTGCATCTAAAATATCTTCTGCTACATAGTCTGCAGTTGTATTATCTACGTATTTTAAGCCTTGTCCTGTCTTTACAAGGATAGCTTTAATACTTTCCTTATGTGCTGCTATTATATCATTTTCTTTATCTCCGATCAAAAAGGATTTGGTTGGATCTACCCCAAAATCTTCTATGGCTTGTCTAATCATTCCACTTTCTGGCTTTCTACAATCACATTTAAAAGAGTACTTTGGAACTATACCATTCTCATGATGAGGACAGTAATAAACTTTTTCTATACTTATACCTTCCTTCTCAAATTCTTTAAGCATATACTCAGTTAGTTTTATAAAGTCCTCCTCCGTGTAATAACCAACAGCTATTCCGGACTGATTGGTAACTATAAAAAGTTTAAATCCGGCATCCTGAAGTTTTTTTAAAGCTTCAAAAACATTTGGATAAAACTCAAAATCCTCTATCTTATGGACATAACCTCTATCCACATTTATAACTCCATCTCTATCAAGAAAAACCGCCTTCATATCCTCTCCTTCTTAAATAGATATATACATTGAACACAGCCAAAAAAATGGTTAGAGTAAATATTATAAAAGGTTCTATCTCTACATATAAAATTTTCTCAAGATAATAGGATATAAACCCTTCCTCGTATGTTTCTACACCAGCTTTCTTCCGAAAAAAATTTTCCAATAAAGTCAGGGGACAAGGTAAGCCGAAGATTTGTAAGAATATTGCAAAGATCAAACCAAAAATATGCATATATTTAACAACTCTATATCTGAAACCCAACAGAGCTCCAAAAATCAAAAATATAACCCAAAGAAAATGAATTAAAATTGTTAACTCATAAAGTAGATGATACATAACTTAAAACTATTATCCGCCACTTACAGGAGGTATAAGTGCTACTACGTCCCCTTCTTTTAAAATTACATCTGTAGATACATACTCTTCGTTGACAGCAAACATAATCTTACTGATATAATCAGAGATATCCGGATGTAACTGTATTATCTTATCTTTTAACTCTTCCAAAGAGTTACCATTGATTTCTATATCTTCAGAAGATTTACCTATTCTATCTTTAAGTGATGAAAAGTATAAAACTTTAATCTTCATATCTAACTTCCCACTCCGTAATAAGATGGGAGCCCCTTAAAAAGTGAGCCCTAAGCTTTAATTTTAATACTTCTGATAACTCTTTAAAGCCTTCTCCGCCTACAAATGTAGGTGTATTTTTTCCTCCAACTATAAATGGCATATGTATTATTCTTATCTCATCTACCAATCCAAGTTTTAGTAGATTCCAGTTTAAAGTAGAACCACCTTCAACCATCAGTTTATGTATACCTCTATTGTAGAGAAAATCCATCATTCCTATTAAATCAACATCATCTTTTCCTATCTGAACAACCTCAACAAATTCCTTCAATTTATTCACTTTTTCAACCGGAGCAGATGTTGTTGTCACAATTATAGTAGGAGCATCTTTTTTTAGTATGTTTGCTGTCAAAGGAATATCAGCAGATTTCGTAGGTATTATTCTGGTTGGATTTTTACCTGAAACATATCTCACGGTAAGATATGGATTATCTGTCCGTATAGTCTCTGCACCAACCATTATACCATCCATCTTTGCTCTTGTTTCATGGAGATATCTGTTAGCCTCTTCATCCATAAACTGCATTATCTCTTTAGAGGACCTTCCTTTTGCAAGTGTCAGCTTCCCATCAACTGTAACTTCAGAAACTATAACGGTATAAGGTCTTTTCATAATGAGCTCCCCTTAATCATAATCTTTATTATACTTTATATAAAGGTAAAAGATCCTCTGTAGTAGAGATAGAGTAGTTAAAGCTGTTATGAGTATAAATCCAAACTCAAGTCCACCAAAAATTTTAAAATATTCAAATATAGAGAATATCACTATTGTCAGCAATGTTTCCGGTCTTCCAAAGAACCCAACACCTTCCAATGGATCATCTATCTTTCCTTTTTTTCTGTTAGAAAAGCCTATCTCTGCGTATGCAACAGGTTTTATAAATGTATGAAGCATATTTGCGGTAATTGCTATAGCTGTTATATAAGGAGTTGAGTATGTGATACCTATAAAGAACAGTAAAAACCCGTCTACAAATTTATCTGCAAGCCAATCAAAAACAGCTCCAAACTTTGATGCTCTATCTTTTTCTCTGGCAACGACTCCATCGAGAAGATCAAAAAATCCACTCATAAAAATTAAAATGGCACCTACTAAAGGCTTCTCTTTAAAGAAAAAAAACGCTGCAGTTATACCAAATATTACGGAGATGATGGTTATTATATTTGGTGTAATTGGAGTCCTCGCAAGGAGAACTCCAACAGGTTCATACACTTTTTTGATACTTCTTCTTTTGGAAGTTAAATTCATAATTCAACCTTTTACAGTTTTCTTGACCCTAACCAAGGCATCATCTTTCTTAAATCTTTTCCTACCTTTTCAACCGGATGTTCCTCGTCTTTCTTAACAAGTGCGTTAAAGTGTGGTCTGTTTGCCACGTTTTC
>JBBFMH010000034.1:0-12963 GCA_037478615.1 Hydrogenothermaceae bacterium | reverse complement strand
TAAAAACACTGGAAGAAAAAGGTTGTCCTGTAAAATAATCATCTTAAATCCTAAAAATATATGTTGATTTATTTTTAAACTTTATTTATACTAATTTTCAGTTTTCTTAACCAGAAAAATAAACATTACAAGGTGGATTTAAATGAAAAAGTTTATCCTTATTTTTTTTATTGTAATAGCCTTAATTGTATCACTAAGTTTTGTAATTAAGAAACAGAACGGATATAAAACCTATAAAGTAGTTTCAAAGGAGATAGTTGAATCTGTTTATGCTTCTGGATACATAGATACAAGGGATAGTGTATTAGTTAAGTCAGAAGTCTCTGGCTATGTAGAGAAGATATTTGTTAAAGAGAATGATTATGTTAAAAAGGGACAGGTTTTAGCCAAAATATCAAATCCAACCCTTTATGAAAATCTCAAAGACATCCAGTCCCAGATAGAACTTACAGCACAGAGATTAAAAGAGGATTCAGATTTTCAAAGAGAGTTTAAAAACTCCATAGAGATGAAAAGATTAAACTATGAAAATTTAAAGAATGTTTATGAAAGGAGAAAAAAACTTTTTGAAAGAGGGCTTATACCTAAGGAATCTTTTGAAGAAGTGGAGAAAAACTTAAAAATAGCGGAGAAAGATTATCAGAAACAGATTGAAAATTATAATGACACTGTAAAATCCCTAAAAAGTCAGTTAGAATCTCTTACAGCAAAGAAAGAGGCTATAAACAGAGAGATTGATAAATACAGTATAAAATCTCCTACAGATGGAAAAATTTTGAGAAAATTTGTAAATGAGGGAGACTATATAAACAGTATGACAGCATCAAATCAACTTTTTATGATAGGTAATCCAAGAGAGGTTGAAACAGTTTTAAATGTTGATGAGGAGTATATTCCACTCATAAAAGAAGGTCAAAAGGTTTTGATTGTGATTGATTCCTATCCGGAGGATGTTTTTGAAGGTAATATAACAGTGATAGAGTCTGCTACTGATAGAAACACGAGAACAGTAAAAGTTAAAGCCGATGTAAATTATACAAAACCTGTGGTTATGGGTATGGTTGTTGAGGCAAATATAATTCTTGATAAAAAGAGAGGTATATTTATTCCATCTGAAAGCTACAAGGAGGGGTATGTTGAGATTTTGGAAAACGGTAAAATTACAAAGAAAGCCGTTAAAGTCTCTCCGAAAAATTACAACGGTTATCTGCAAGTTTTAGAGGGTATCTCCGAAGGGCAGGAGATAGTGATAAGATGACTCATATACTTTTCATAGCTCTAAAGTTTATACTTGAAAGAAAGAGGCAGACCTTTGTATCTATTGCAGGAGTTTCCATAGGGGTTGCTGCCTTTATAGTAATGGCATCTCTGATGAACGGATTTCAAAAATACTTTATAGAACAGGCCATAGACCTAAATGCCCATATAACAATAAAAGTAAAACCTCAGACAGTTGAGGATAAAATATTAAGAAGATACTACGGAGAAGATGTAGTTGCAGATGTCTATGGTGCAAAGCCGGAAGAAAAGAAAGATAAGATAACAAATTACAGATTCATAATTTCAAAATACTCAAAAGAGCCCGATTTTTTGGGACTTGCACCTCACCTTGTAGGTCAGGCTATAGTTAAATACTCAACTTTGGAGAAATCTGCTACTGTGATAGGTATAGATCCTATCCAGGAGAGAAAAGCTTCTGTAATAGATAAATTTGTGGAAAATAGTAATATAAACAGTCTTTTAACAGATAGAAACAGTATAATCATAGGGAAACTTTTAGCCAAGGATTTAGGTATAGATCATCTAAATAAAAAAGTTATAATAACTTTTCCAAATGGATCTGTGGGAGTATTTAAAGTTGCAGATTTTTTTAACTCTGGTATAACTACTCTGGACCAAACAAGGCTATACATCAATATAAGAACATACCAAGCTATGACAAACAGACCTGGAGAGGTAAATGAGATTATAATTAAACTGAAAGATGTGAATAAAGCAGAGAGGTTAGCCAGAAAGATAGAATCGGAAACTGGATACTACGCAGAAAGTTGGCAGAAAGCCTATAAAAATTTCCTACAACTCTTTAAAATACAGAACTACATAACATATATGATAGTATTTGCAATTCTTTTGGTATCAGCCTTTGGGATATTTAACATCATAATGATGATAGTTATGGAAAAGAGAAAAGATATAGCAATTCTTATGGCAATGGGATATGAAAAAGAAGATATCATAAAGATATTTACTGTTCAGGGACTTTTAAACGGAGTTGTAGGTGCGATTGTTGGAAGTGTTGTAGGCTATGGTATTCAGGAGTGGCTTTCTTCTATTAACCTTGATGTTGAAGGACTTGTAAGGGCAAAAGGATTTATTCTTGACAGAAGTTTTATCTACTACATATACGGTGTCGTATTTGCATTTGTTTTCTCTTTAGTTGCATCTTTTTATCCATCTTATAAAGCTTCTAAGTTAAACCCAGTTGACATATTCAGGAGTGGTTGATTGAAAACCATCATAGAACTTTCAAAGATAAATAAATTTATAGGACAGGAGCATATCCTTAAAGATGTGGATTTAGATATATACGAAGGGGAATTTGTGAGTATAATAGGACCTTCCGGTTCTGGGAAAAGTTCACTTCTCTACATAATAGGACTTTTGGACACTCCAACTTCCGGTAGCATATATATAGACGGTAATCTGATAGATTTTAAAAATCAGAGAGATATAGCAAGATTGAGAAATACAAAGATGGGTTTTGTTTTTCAGTTTCATTATCTTATAAATGAGCTTACAGCTTTGGAGAATGTTATCGTTCCTCTTATTAAATCTGGAGTTGAGATAGGTAAATCTAAGGCTATAGCAAGAGAACTTCTTAAGAAAGTGGGACTTGAAGGTAAAGAAGATAGAAAACCTTATCAACTATCTGGGGGACAGCAACAGAGGGTTGCAATAGCAAGGGCATTGTCAAACAATCCTCAGGTTATAATAGCAGATGAACCTACCGGAAATCTTGACTCCAAAAACACACAGATTGTGATGGATATTTTCAAGCAGCTAAATACAGAAGGTAAAACGATAATAATGGTAACCCACGAGCTTGACCTTGCCAATCAGACAAACAGAGTAATCTCTATGAAAGACGGTAAGGTTGTTTTATAAAATTTGTGGTAAACTATTTATATGAATAAAGTTGACGAGGTGTAGTTTATGAGAGAGTTTATAAACGGTCTTGCAGATAGAGTTCTATCGGGAGAGAAGTTGTCAAAAGAAGATGGTTTGAAAATACTACAAACACCGGATGAGTATCTGATAGATCTATTGAAACAGGCTTCAAAGGTAAGAGAGTATTACTTTAACAACGAGATGGAGTTCTGTTCTCTTATAAATGCAAAAAATGGTGCATGTAGTGAAGACTGTTCTTTCTGTGCTCAATCTTCTCACTTTAAAACACCTATAAATGCTTACTCTCTTGTTAGTAAAGAGGAGATGCTTGAAGGTGCGGAAAAAGCTGTTATGATAAATGCAAACAGATACTGTATTGTGGTGAGTGGAAGAAGAGCTTCAAGAGAAGAGATAGAAAAAATAGCAGAAGCTGTTGTTGAGATTAAACAGAGATATCCAGTAAAAGTTTGCTGTTCTCTTGGAAGTGTTGATAATGAGAGTCTTCAGATACTTAAAGAAGCCGGAGTAAATAGGATAAACCACAACCTTGAAACCTCAAAAAATTACTTTGACAAGATAGTAACTACACATCCTTGGGAAGAGAGATACCAAACAATCAAAAATATTCAGGAGGTTGGACTTTCTACCTGTAGTGGTGGTATATTCGGTATGGGAGAATCAGATGAAGATATAGTTGATCTTGCAGATACTTACAGAGATTTAGATGTCCATTCTATACCTCTAAACTTCCTTATGCCTATTCCTGGAACTCCACTTGAGAGATCACACAACTTAACACCCCAAAAATGTCTGAAAATAGTGGCTCTATTCAGACTTTTCAATCCAAAAACAGAGATAAGACTGTGTGGTGGTAGAGAGGCAAACTTAGGAGAGTTACACGATTTAGCTTTTGAGGCAGCAAACTGTCTCATGGCAGGAGGATATCTGACGAGAGCTGGAAGGGAGCCAGGTAAAGACGAAGAGATGGTTAGAAAATTAGAGAGAGTTTTAGTTAAAAATGGAAGAAACTTCTCTATCCACGATAGAGTAGGACTTAAAACTTAACTTTCAAACTTTTTAGCTTCATTCCAATATTTGTCCATCTCCTCTAAGGGCATTTCCTCTAAGGATTTGCCCATCTCTCTTGCTTTTTGCTCTATGTAGTTGAATCTTCTAACCATTCTATCTATAGATAGATGTAAAGCTTCTTCTGGGTCTATCTTCATAAATCTTGCCAGGTTTGTAAGTGCTATAAGTATATCTCCAACTTCATGTTTTTTCTCTTCTTTCGTTTTTGCTTCTTTAAGTTCTTGAAACTCCTCTTCAACTTTTCTCCACACATCATCTATACTATCCCATTCAAAACCTACCTTTGCTGCTCTATTCTGAACCTTTACCGCTCTAATGAGTGCCGGCATTCTTTTAGGGATACCTTCAAGTATAGATTTTCCGTCCTTTTCTCTCTGTTTTATTTTATGCCACTGATTTAAAACTTCCTCACTACTTTCAATATTGCTATCTCCAAATATATGTGGATGTCTTCTTATCAACTTTTCTATAAGCTTTTCTATGACGAGATTTATATCAAATTTACCCTGATCTTTCTTTATCTGACTGTGAAAAACAACCTGTAATAAAACATCCCCTAACTCTTCTATCATCTTCTCATCGTTATCTTCCTCTATGGCTTCTAACAGCTCATAGGCTTCCTCTATGAGATTATTTTTTATAGATTGATTTGTCTGTTCTCTATCCCAAGGACACTCCCTTCTGAGTTTTTCTACTAAATCTGCTAACTTCTGAAAATTCTCACACTCTTTTTTCAACCTTTAAACCTCTTTTTAATTGGCTATAATATTATATTCTACACATTTTAACAAGAAAGAGGTTTGTGTTGAAGTCAGATTTCAGCTGGGCTTTAGAGTATATAGATAAGTCCCCGGAAAGTCCGGGAGTGTATATCTTCCGAAACAAAGACAAGTTTTTATACATAGGTAAAGCGGTAAATATTAGAAATAGGTTGAGAGGACATTACAATCTTATAAAAGAAGATCCAAAAGAGAAAAAGATTTTTAGTGAAAGTAAATCGATAGAGTGGATAGTAACAAAATCCGAATATGAAGCTTTTATCCTTGAAAATGAGATGATAAAACTTCACAAACCTAAGTATAACGTCATGCTTAAATCTGGAAGTGGATATCCTATGATAGTTATAACAGATGAGGAGTATCCTACCATAAAGATAAGCCGAAAGTTTGGAGAGATTAAAGGAGAGTACTTTGGACCATTTTTGCCTGCAAAAAATGCGAGAGCTTTAAAGGATTTACTCCATAAACTGTTTAAACTTAGAACATGTGATCCTATACCTGTGAGAAATATGGTATGTTTTGACTATCATCTTGGACTCTGTAGCGGACCATGTGCAAATAAGATAACTAAGAAAGATTACCAAAGTGATGCTCAAGTTGCCAAAGCTTTTCTATCAGGAAATGTAAAGAATGTAATTTATAAACTGTATGACAGATTAAAAGAGTATTCAGAGAAACTTATGTTTGAAAAGGCTGCCGTAGTTAGAGATCAGATAAAAGCTCTTGAAACTGTCGTGAAAAAACAGGAAGTTGTGGGGCTTGATATAGAAGAAGCTGATGTTTTCTACATAACTTCAACGGATATATACCTGATAGTAGTCCGGGGACACACCATAGTAGGTAAAGAAAAACTCAATATATCAGACAGAGTAAATGATGAAGTGGTTAATGTTGTTATGGAGTATTACGACAGAGGAAACTACATACCACAGATTATAATTTTAAATAAAAAGGTAAATGGAGAAGAATTCCTTATAAGATGGTTAAAAGAGTTTAAAAAGAGAGATGTGAATATCAGTTATACATTACCTAAACAGATTTTAAACTTTATAGAGAGAAATATATCTGATATAGACTTAACTGTTGTTTCTAAAGTTTTTGAGGATGTTTTTGGCTTCAAATTACCAAGTAGGATAGAGTGTTTCGATATATCACATCTACAGGGAGTTTTTACTGTAGGGTCTTGTGTTGTTTGGGAAAATGGTAGTATGAATAAGAGAGAGTATAGGAGATACAGAGTTAAAACAGTAGATTATATAGATGATTACAGCTCATTGAGGGAAGTTTTAACAAGGAGATTCTCAAAATATAAGGATTTACCTAATCCTCCGGAAGTTGTTCTAATAGATGGAGGAAAAGGACAGCTTTCTGTAGGTGTTGAGGTTAAAAATAAGTTAGGACTAACAGATTTAAAAATTTTTTCAATAGCAAAGAAGGAAGAGATTATCTTTACAGAGGATGGTAAAGAGGTTCATTTATTTGATTACCAGCCACTTTTGAAACTCTTTACTTCTATAAGAGATGAAGCCCACAGATTTGCTTTAAGTTATAACAGAAAATTGAGAGAAAAACAGACTTTAAAATCTGTCCTTGATGATATAAAAGGCATAGGAGAGAAAAGGAAAGAGCTACTTTACAGGACTTATAAAACTGTCGATAATATATTAAAAGCTTCTGATGAAGAGCTAAATAAACTGGGAATACCTGTAAAACTTTCTCAGAAGATAAAGAGTTATCTAAAAGGAGAGAAAGTTGATTAAAAAGTTAGTTTTTGGATTTTTATCCATTTTTATGATATTAACGAAGAGCTACGGAGAAGAGGTTGTAATAATAGGAGATAGTCTAACCGTAGGTAGTCAGAAGTATATTAAATACTTCATTCCGAAAGCTGTTATAGATGCAAAGGTGGGAAGGAAGTTCCAAGAGGTTATGGATATAATAAAAAATCTTGAGAGTAATGGAAATTTAAAAGAGATTGTTGTTATAAGTCTTGCCACAAACGGTGAGATATCTTTACAGGAACTTGTTTATGTAGTTGACTATCTATCAGAGAGAGGTAAAAAGGTTATCCTCGTGAATACGAAAGTTCCAAGAAGATGGGAGGATGTCAATAACTATAATATCTATCTTGCTAAAGCTTTAAGACCTCATATAGAGGTTGTTGATTGGAAGAGAATCAGTGATTATTACTGTAAGACATATCAATGTTTTAGAAGTGATGGATACCATCTTACAGATGTTGGAAGTTATATATATAGCTATGTTATTTACTACTACATAAAAAATATTGGTGTAAACTGATATGGATTATATAAAAGGTCTTGATGGATTTAGGGGTATACTTGTTTTAGTTATTGCTGTTTTCCATACATTTACGGTTTTTTATCCTCAGTATCTATATTACTTTCCCGGTGGATTTTTGGCTGTTGAATCTTTCTTTGTCCTATCTGGGTTTTTGATAACGAGAACTCTTATAAAAACTTTTGAAAAAGAGGAGAACAGATTTACTGCCTTCTTAATATATCTAAAAAGAAGATTCTTAAGGATATTCCCAGCTCTATTTTTTATGATAACTACACTATACGGTGTTCAAAAACTTTTTAGTCTTAGTATCTCAAAATATTTTGAAGAGGAATCTCTATTTGGGCTATCTTTCAGTTATAACTTCTATCTTATATTTAAGGAGATTCCTTACTTTGAAAAATTTGAGGATGTTAAACTTTTACTCCATCTATGGTCTCTATCTATAGAGGCTCAGCTTTATCTTTTATTAGGTTTTATATTTTTGATTTCTTCATTTTTAGGAAGTTTTAGTAAAGCTTTTAAATTTACTGTCTTTTCTATACTAACAATCGGCTCTATAGCTATAAACTTTTTTTATTTTAACATCCTTGATGTAGACATAAATAAAATTTACTTTACTACGGAAAGTAGGAGTTTTGGTTTTTTTATAGGTGGTATTTTAGCTCTGTATGAGGAGAAAGTCAGAGGTATATTCGGAGAGTTTTTTGGATATTTAACCGGATTTTTAGGTTTTTCTGGACTTATAGCTACGTTTTTCTTATTCAGTTATTACACAGACTGGTTTTGTCCTTTTGGATTTTTGGTTGCCGATTTGCTGACCGTATCTGTTATTATAGGATTTTTAAACTCTGAGTATATCAAGATGTCTATGGGCCTATTTGATATATTTGGAGAGAGGTCATATTCTTTTTACCTGTGGCATTATCCAATTTTTTCCGTAGTAAATACTCTATATGGATCCGACATTCTTTTTATCACAATGGCTTATTTACTTACTATCTCTATCTCAGATTTAAGCTATCAGCTTATAGAAAAACCTTTCAGGAGATTGGAGTTTACGATAAAACCTATTCCTCTCTTTTTATCTTCTACGGCTTTTATAGTAATATCCACCTCATTTTTTAGTTTATCAAACATTCAGAAAATTATATCCCCTCAAATGGATATCTCAGATACAGTCCAAGAGAAAAAAGCTGAGGATAATCAGATAGATGAAGCTGTGAGTGTTGTAAATTTAGATGAGGATATAAAAGAAACTCCGGAGTATATTAAAGAGATTAAATATGATAGGACAGTTGACGTAGGAGGGAAAAGAGTTATTATCATAGGAGATTCTGTTTTACTTGGAGCATCAAACTACATTAAAAAAATCATACCTACCGCAAAGATAGATGCAAAAGTGGGAAGGCAGGGGTTAGAGATTCCATCTCTGATAGAGAGTTATAGAGAAGATATAAATAAAAGTGATGTGATAGTTTTTCACATAGGGACTAACGGTTATATTAAACAGAGTTTACTTGAAGAGATTGTCAATAAAATAGAAAAAGATAAAAAGATATACTTTATAACGGTAAATGCGTTGGTTCCGTGGAAAGAGAAAGTTAATCAAAACATTAGAAATTTGTTATCTAAATATGAGAATGTATCAGTAATAGAGTGGGATAAGTTAATTGACGATCAGTTATTTGCAAAAGATAAAGTTCATCTCAGTGGAAAAGGTATTGTTAAATACAGTAAACTGATTGCAACTACACTTGGAGTTGATGGTGATGTTGTGTATTCAAAATTAGATAAGATTTCAGCTAAGTCTTCTGATTTATCTAAATTTAATGAAAATAAAGATTCTGAAAGTAAAATTACTAAAAATGAAGAGAATAGCAATAATATCAACTCTCAGAGAGATGAGAGCCAAATTATAGCGGAAGATGTTTTAAAAGTTATAAATGAAACTCACTGATTCAAAGTTTGTTTATCTGGTCTATTTTTGTAGTAAAACATCACTCTATCTACAAGATTTTTTAGAACATCTGCAGACACGCCACCACCACCTATATGTTCTCCGGGAAATTTAGGCTTTGGTTCGTTTGCAAATATAACGACGGTAAATTTAGGATCAGATACAGGAAAGAATCCGGCAAACCATGTATACCATTTGGTGTTGGAAAGTGCCCTGATGGAAGGATCATACTTCTGAGCTGTTCCTGTTTTACCCGCAATTGTGAAAAAATCTGATTTCCCTCCCTTTGCAGTTCCGTTTTCTACAACCTCAACCATTGCTGGAATTACTTTATTTATAGCCTCTTTTGAAAACACCTGACCTAATATCTGTGGTTGATTGTACTGGATAAATTTACCGGAAGCATCTGTTAATCCTTTTACCAAAATAGGTTTTACAAGATAACCACCGTTTGCAAAAGCAGAGTAAGCAACCGCTATCTGAAGAGGGGTAGCGGTCCAGTTTTGTCCTATTGAAGAGTAAGCTACATTTACTGGTCTGTAATCTGGTCTTAAAAATCCGGAAGCTTCCCCCGGAAATATACCTGTTTTTCTTCCAAAACCAAGCTCCATATACTTACTGTACAGTCTTTTGGGATCTAATCTTAAAGCTATCTTTATAGCTCCCACATTAGATGAGTGTTGAATTATCTGTATAGGAGTTAAAAGTCCAAATCTTTTATGGTCCCTTATTCTTACTCCATCTACCTCTATGGATCCATTTAAACAGTCTATAACCTCATTCATATTAACCTTTCCTTCTTCAACAGCCTCTGCTAAAACTATCGGTTTTGCTATGGAGCCTACTTCATAAGCGTGTTGAAAGTTTATGTTTTTTCGTATTTTGTATTTGTGATAGTGGTTAGGGTCATAGTTAGGATATGTTGCAGATGCCAGAATCTCACCGGTTTTAGGATTCATTATGAGAACGGATGCTTCAAGAGGATCCCTTTGAACTACTAACTCTTTTAACGCCTCTTCCGCAATATACTGAATGTTTAAATCTATAGATAGGACAGCATTATATGAAAGTTTTTCAGCGGAAGCTTTTTCTATTGATACTGGATTACCTTGAGCATCTCTAAGGACAATAAGGTCTGCTATACCTCCGCCTAAGTAATCGTTTAACAAGTACTCAACTCCATCAAGTCCCAGTCCGGTTTTTCTACTTACATAACCTATCGTTGAGCCAGCAATCTCATTCTGGGGATAGTATCTTATATTTGTTTCCTCTATCCCTATGTTCCACTCTTTTAAATCTGATCTGAGTTTTAATATTTTTGGTTTTAAGTCGAGGTCTATGTTATCTGTTATTACGGTGTAGTTTTTTCTTGTGTTTAGTATATTTAAAAGCTCCTCATAAGGTATCCCTAACAGAAGTGAAAGCTGCTTTGCTGTTGTTTCCTTGTTTTTTATAAATTTTGGTACTACATAGACAGCAAGTTTTGGGACACTGATAGCTAAAAATTTCCCGTTTCTATCGTATATTGTCCCTCTTGGAAGTTTTATCTTTTCACTTTGAAAATACTGGTTTTTTGCCGTATTTAGGTAGTGTTCTTGATTTATCCACTGAAGGTATAACATCCTTCCGGTTATTATGCAAAAGAGAGAAAAAAAGAGGAATAGAACTAATTTTACACGGCTTTTGTCCATTATTTATTTACATCTATAAATTTTACCTGCCTGTAGTCAACATTTACCATTCCGAGATCAGTTTTTGCTATTGTGTTTATTCTCTCCGGAGTTGAAAGCTCTGTTATCTCTTTCTTAAGTTCAAAGTTCTTTGATAGTAACAAAGATTTAGTATGGTTCAATTCATAAACTTCCTTTTCTATGGAGAAAGTTAAATGACTATAACCTATTAATGTAATTAGAGATACAAAGATTACTGTTAAAGATAGCTTATTTCTTTTAATCAGAGCTGTTATATCTCTTATTAATACTACTTTATCACTTACTGCTATCATTTTAAACTCTCCTTGCCACTCTCAATTTCCCACTCCTGGAAGGAGGATTTTCTCTTAATTCCTCTTCCGATGGAGTTATAGGCTTTTTCGTCAAAATTTCCAATAACTTTAACTCTTTAAACCTTTTAAAACAGTTTTTTACTATTCTATCTTCAAGAGAGTGGAAGGATATAACCATAATAAGACCATTTTTTTCAAGTAGATTTACAGCCTTACTTAAAGCCGTTTCTATTTGATTTAACTCGTCATTTACAACTATCCTGATAGCCTGAAAGGTTTTTGTTGCCGGATGTATCTTTGAAGACCTTCTTAGAGAAGGTGGATAACATTGGATAACTATATCTGCAAGCTCTTTTGTTGTCTCTATCTTTCTTTTTTTCCTGCTTTCTACTATTTTTTTGGCTATACACTTTGCAAATTTCTCTTCTCCGTATTCTCTGATTATTTTAAAAAGTTCATACTCTTTAAATGTATTTACTACATCGTATGCTGTTAAATGCTGACTTTTATCCATCCTCATATCTAAGAACTCTTCTCTCTGAAAAGAGAATCCTCTATCCATTTTAAGTTGAAATGTTGAAACACCTAAATCAAACAGAAAGCCGTTTACCTTCTCTATTCCAACTTCTTGTAGGACTTTGTCAATATCTTTGAAAGCTGACTTTCTTATAATGACTCTATCTTTAAATTTGTGTAATCTTTGGGAAGCTATCTCAATGGCATAATCATCCCTATCTATGCCTATGATTTTTATGTTTGGATTGCTTTCTAATATAAGATAGGAATGACCTGCTCCACCTAACGTGGCATCTACAAGCCATCCCTCTCTGTCTTTTGTGAAGTTGATTATCTCTCTATATAAAACTGGGTAATGCTCTATCAACTATGCAACAAACCTTTTTGTAGGTATCTTATAAACTTCATCCATTAGATCAACACCTGTATCTAAACTCTCTACCCAGTTTATAAATTTATTAACCATATCTTTACCTTTAAAAATTGCTCCATGTTGAGGTGCTATTGTCTCTATATCAAGCTGTCTTACCATTTTCGCCCAGTTTTTCAATGCCCTGCCACTTGCTATATATCTTCTGTGGAATCCTTCCATATACTTTATATGTTCCTCAAAATTCTCCACGAACATATAATCCTGTCCTAAGGAGGCTCCTAAATCTCCGGAGTAAAGTATTTTGGATACGGGATCGTAAACCTGAAAGTTCCCTGGTGAATGTAACCAGTGAGCCGGTAATATATATATATCTGTATTTCCCAACTTAATTATTGTCCCTTCATCATCTATCCCTTTTATTCTATCAACAACGAGTCTGTCAACACCAAAGTGTGGTATAAATCTAAGCCAAAGTTTAGAAGCTATAGCAGTTGCCTTTGTTGTCATAAGCCAACCGTTTGCAGCAGCAACAATATCAGGGTCTTGGTGGGAGAAAAATATCCACTCTAAATTATCAACACCTATGATAACTCCTATCTCCTGAAGAAGATGCTTAAAAACTTTGTGTCCGCCTGGGTCAAGTATTATACCTTTTCCGTTGTCAACTATAAGATGGACATTCGCCTGAACCATTTCCCCATGTCCAAAATCTTCCAGAAGTATGTTCTTATGAGTGCCATTGTCAAATAAGGTTTCCATATCTCCTCCTTTT
>JBBFMH010000033.1:13018-13312 GCA_037478615.1 Hydrogenothermaceae bacterium | reverse complement strand
AATTTATAGCTCTTTTGTTGTTTACCGATACATCAAGATATATCTCTTTCACATTTTCTTTTTTCATCTTTTCTAAGATAAACTCCATAAGAACTTTTCCGATACCTTTACCATGAAAATTTTTATCCACAGCTATCATAAATATCTCACCGAAATCGGATAATATCACAAACTCAACAAATCCGATAACTTTGTCATTTTCCAAAACAACGTACTTTTCAGATAGACCGGTATTTATATAATCTTCTGTATAATCAAAATCAAAAACAGAGTTAAGTAAATCTAAAACTTGAT
>JBBFMH010000033.1:0-13008 GCA_037478615.1 Hydrogenothermaceae bacterium | reverse complement strand
ATATTTATCTTCGTATGGGATTATGTTAAAACTCAAAATCCGCAATCTTCTTAGGTTTTTCTTCCCAGCTCAGTTTTCTACTTAAAATAACTTTAACTTTATCATAATCAACATTTACCGGAAAAACAACTTCTTTTGTCTGTTTATGTATCAAAGACTCTTTTTTTGTTAATGTCTGACTATCACTGTAAACAACGTTTCCATCCTTAATATACTGAACATCAATATAGTATTTAGGATTTCCGTGGTCTGCAGTTGGAACGTTATGAGGTGTCTTTAGATTTGTTATATATAGTGTTAAATTTTCCTTATTTTTCACAGCCTCAACCCGGAAAAATTCAGGTTTTGGAGTTGGAACAACAAAACCATGATGATGCACATCTTTTGAAGCATGGAACAGATCAAAAGGAAATTTTTGTATAAGCTTACCTTCTTTAGACTGCATATGACAATCTTGACAACTTTTATCTGTTTTAACCATCTGCCACTGCTTATATGTTTCTTGATGACATCCGGAACAGATTTCAGCTTTTGTATATTCCGTATCTTTTGTAGATGGATGTGGAGGAGAGAACACATCATATGGACCGTGCATAGATTTTGTAGAATCTCTGAAATGACAAGAAGCACAGTTTACTCCATCTGCAAGATTAACTTCTCTAACTTTTGGCTTATCTCCAACTGTTATTTCATAAGGAGCATGACATGACAAGCATTTTTCCTTTGAGTAATTTTCACTTGCCCTTTTAAACTCCTCTGATATCCAAGCTTTTGCGTGTCTTGACTCTTTCCATTGTTTATATATCTCCTGATGACAATCACCACATCTACTTGCTACAGGTCTTTGAACTAAATCCTCCTCCTGAAATACCTTCGTAATCTTATCACAGGAAGATAAAATCAGGACCGAAAATATTAAGATTAAGGGTCCCATTTTTCCCCCTCAAAATCCTCTATTATATGACCTAATTTATTTTTCTTCGCAAGTATATATCTCTCATTATGGGGATTCGTTCCTGTAAAAATAGGAACTCTTTCAACTATCTCAAGACCAAAACCTTCCAGAGCAACTATCTTCCTGGGATTATTTGTCATAAGCTTCATCTTTCTTACGCCAATATCAAGGAGTATCTGTGCTCCGGTTCCAAAATCTCTCAGATCCGATTGAAAACCGAGTTTGTGATTTGCCTCTACTGTATCATACCCATTATCTTGTAGATTGTAGGCTTTTATTTTGTTCAAAATTCCTATTCCCCTTCCTTCGTGTCCTCTCATATAGACCAACACACCCTTTCCTTCCTGTGCTATCATCTGTAAAGCTCTATGCAACTGATTTTGACAGTCACATCTTAAAGATCCAAATATATCTCCTGTTAAACATTCAGAATGGACTCTCACCAAAGTAGGCTCTTCCGGATTTATATCCCCCATAACAAGTGCAACATGTTCTGTTCCATCTAATGTATTCAGGTAGCCGTATATTTTGAATACACCATACTTTGTGGGTAAGAAAGCCTCTGCTTCCCTCCTTACATACTTCTCTTTTCTTAATCTATACTGGACTAAATCTGCTATCGTTATTATTTTAAGGTTATGTTTTTGTGCAAACTCCATCAAATCATCAAGTCTTGCCATAGTTCCATCTTCTTTCATAATCTCACAAATAACCCCTGCTGGAAATAGACCCGCAAGTCTTGCAAGATCTACAGATGCTTCCGTATGACCTGTTCTCTCTAAAACCCCTCCCTTCTTTGCCATAAGGGGGAATACATGTCCCGGTTTTACAAAATCAGAAGGCTGAGCTTCCGGAGACACTGCCAACTTAATAGTTAAAGCTCTGTCAAAAGCTGATATTCCGGTTGTAGTACCATACTTTGGATGTGCATCTATGGATATACAGAAAGCTGTTCCTTTTGGGTCGGTGTTATTTACAGTCATAAGTGGAATATCAAGTTCTCTCAATCTCTCTGGAAGCATAGATAGACAGATTAGACCTCTTCCTTCCTTTGCCATAAAATTTATAGCTTCCGGAGTTACTTTTTCAGCAGCCATAACAAGGTCACCTTCGTTCTCTCTGTCCGGATCATCTACAACTATTATCATCTTACCTTCTTGTATATCTTTTATTGCCTCTTCTATCGTGTTAAATCTCATTCTTCACCCCTGGGAAAAAATTTTTCTTTTAACATTTTAATATAGTTTAAAAATTTATCAATGATAGATTCTTCCCGTGGTTTCTCTTCTTTTTCTATTCCTAAAATTTTATTGACTTCCTCCTCTGCTTTCTTCTCATAAATATCTTCTGATTTATCTTCTTTCTTTATTATATTTTTGTCTTCTTCCTGTATTTCAGATACAGATTTTTCATTTTTAACAGGTTCATTTAAGACCCACTGTTGAAACTTTTTAACCCCATGTGGCAAAAAATTTATATACAGATATATTAAAAGCCCTATAAACAGAATAGCCAAAACTAAACGAAAAATTGACATAAAATTTCCCACTAAAATTTTAAGTAGTTAATATAATTTTCGGAAGATTTTTCAAAATGACAAATTTTTTGAAAATTTAAAGATAGGGGCTTTTAAGCCCCTAATAGATCTATGTTGTTGAACCTTCTTCGTCTAAGTAAAGTTCTCTAAACACTTCATCCGTTATCTGGACATTTTCACCTTTAAATCCAGGAAGTGCCTCCATTCTTACCCAAGCAGATCTATACCATATATCTGTTGGAACTTTACTTACCGGTGCAACTTCCTGGGCTTTTGTTTCTGCATGATAGTCCCAGTTCATATAGGCGTTAAAGTCCTGAACTATGTCTGTAATAACCATTCCATAATCATTTATAAGAGCCTTTTGAAACTGATGCCATCTTGTTATTGATGAATCTCTGAGAGTTAGTCCAAAATATCCAACACTACCCTCAGATTTTAATGAAGCAATTCCCCTTGCTATGAAAGCTTTAAAAGCCTTTAAAGTTTCAGGAGGGTCTGTTATAAACACATCAAAAGATTTTATCCACTCTTCAGGGAAAGGATTTCTTAGATCCCATCTTATTGCTTCAGCGTTATCTATTCCGAGCTCTTTAAATATTCTGTTATCAAAATCTATGGACCTTTCGTCAATATCAAGAACTAAAACTCTCCTTGGAAGTCTTGTAAGTGCAACGGCAAGACCGGTAAGGTCATCTTCTGCACCCATAACAAGAATATCTCTATCTCGTAGATCTTCCCTTGAATCTAAGAAAAGAACCCTCGAAACTGTTGTTTCCGGTGTTACACTACCTTGGTCGTAATCCTGTATAGCTTTTGGTCTATCTTTTGTAACCTGTAAGAATGTGTGATACCAATCAAGGTTTGCGTAGAAAGGAATACCTCTCCCTTCACAAGCTTTACAGCTGTAATCTACATATGGAGGGATTTTCAAATCTTTAACTATGTTAAATCCTTTTTCCGTTAGTAAGATTTCATCGTTTTCTATCTTTGCAATACCCTCAGCTACAAGTTCCCTAACTATCTGAGATGTTGCTGGAACAGGTTGATCTGCACAATCAACTACTTTCCAAAAGTCAGATGTAACCAAAAGTCCAGATAGAACTCTCTCTACACTTCTTCCATAGAGCTTTATACCTGTCTTTTCTGCTGCTCTTGAAGCAATCAGATTTAAAATCTCTCTTGCCAACTTCTCACCTCTCTAAAGATTTATTTTTCAATAATATCAGAAACAAATTTAGGTAATGCGAACAGGGAGTTCAATATTTTATCAGAAAGATATCTTGTATTCAAGTTACTGATATTTTTATCCTTTAAAGTAGAAAAATCATTATTGTCAGAAGCCAATGTAAAACTCCACATTCCAGCTGGATATGTTGGTATGAAGGCAAGATAAGTTTGACTATTTTTAAATACAGCCTTAATCTCCTTTACAGCGGTTTTGAAGTAATCTTCCTGTAAAAACGGAGACTCAGTTTGAGCTGCCATTATTCCATTCTCTCTTAGAGATTCTTTTACCTTTTGATAAAAATTTCTCTTAAATAAAGCTTCTGCCGGACCAACCGGATCTGAAAGATCAAGTAGTATAACATCGTAGTAATTTTTTCTCCCATCCAAAAATTTATTACCATCCTCAACAAACACGGTTACTTTACTATCGTTTAATTTACCAGATATAGTAGGTAAATATTCCTTAGAGACATCAATTACCATCTTATCTATTTCACACAGATGAACTTCTTCAACAGTAGAATGTTTCAAAACTTCTCTAACTGTTCCACCATCTCCTCCACCGATAACTAACACTCTCTTCGGATTTTGATGTGCCAATAGAGCAGGATGTGCAAGCATTTCGTGGTATATAAACTCATCTCTCTCTGTAGTCTGAACTGCACCATCTAAAACAAGCATCTTTCCATACTCATAAGTGTCAAGAAGCAAAATTTCCTGAAACTCTGATTGGAATCTTCTACTTTCCTTAACTCTTACAGTTAAACCTGTATTTTTTGTCTGATATTCTGTAAACCAGATCAACTTTGACCTCCATAGATTATTTTTAAGGTTTGACTATTACACAGGTAGAAGCAGCAGGTATATACTTTTTATAAACTTCTATAACATCATTTAAGGTTATACTGTTTATTATCTGGGGAAACTTTTCATCATATTCATAACCTAAACCTATTACTTCAAACATTCCAATATAGTTAGCCTGTTTTAACCTCGTTTGATGGTTCATAAGAAACGTTCCTACTATCTTCTCTTTAGCTATTTTTAAGTCTTCTTCAGTTACCTCTTTATCAAAATTATCGATAACATTTTTCATATCTTTAAGAGCATCTTCAGTTTTTTCCGGAGCTGTTCCTATGTAAGATACCATATAACCAAATGAAGGTTTAGGAGAGTAAAAACTACCAACTGCATAAGCATAACCTTTCTTCTCTCTCAGCTCCTGAAAAAGTTTTGATGTAAAACCATCTCCAAGTATAGAGTTAAAAACCTTAAATTTAAAGTAATCGTCTTTGCTGACCTTTGGAGCATTAAACATAAGCAGTATAGTTGATTGAGCACCCTCTCTTTTAAACACCATACAATCAGAATTTTTTACAGATATATCTATCAAAGTTGGTTTATACTCTCTTTTGTTTTCTATTTTCAGCTTTTTAAGGCTTTCTTCCATCTCTTTTAATGGTATATCTCCAACTATAGATATTACAAACCGAGATGAGTTATAAAGTTCACTCCATCTACTTTTTATATCATCTGTTGTTATACTATCTAAATCTTCTTCCTTACCTAACGGAGATGTTTCGTAAGGAGTTCCTTTAAATGCAACTTCTCTTAGCTTTTCAACAGCATAAGATATACCACTTTCTTTTTTGGCTTTAATTTGAGCTTTTGTGTTTTCTATCTCTATTTTAAGTTTTTCTTTATCAAATACAGGATTTTTTAAAATATCATTTATAATTTCAACCGCTTTTCCAAAATCCTCAACCTTCAAGCTAAACTCAATAATAGAATACTCTTCTGTGGTAACGGAAGATATGAAGCCACCACTATCTTCAAAGAATTTATTTATACTGTAAGAGTCATAATTTTTAGAGCCTTTTAGCAGTAGCTTTGTAGTTAAATTTGTTAATCCTTTTTTACCAGTTGGATCTTCTACACTGCCACCGAGTATATATATACTTCCAGATATGATACCTAAACCTTTCGTTTCTTTTAAAATAAACTCTGTATCATTAATATAAACTTTTTTCAAATAACTCTCTCCTCCTAAAGCAGTATAAAAACATACAAAAAGAGTATAAAAAATAAGGATTAATTTTCTCATATGGATATTATACCATTTTTAGGATTTAAGATTATGATTTAGCAGATTGAAAGTTAAAAAGGGGGTTCATCCCCCCCCTTCAAACGTAAGATATTTAGTTTCTTAAGAGCTCTCTGAACCAGATATACTTGTCGGCTGCTTCAGCTCCCTGACCTACAACAGACATCCATCCTAAAAAGTCTGGAACCCAGTCAAAAACTATGTAAGATACAGTAAAGAGAATATAACCTATCCAGAACATCATCCACCAGGTAGGAACAGCATCTGTTACATAGTTAATTTTGTCAATTGCTCTAGTATTCTCTAAATGTCCTGCCATTTTTTAATACCTCCCAGCTTTTTTTTCTGCTTCCACTATCTTCTCTTCTCTCTCTAAAAGATCATACTTTGGACCTTCTATATCTTTAAAATCACCTTTAACATAGGCATATATAAAGAGGATAAGCCATCCAGTTAAGGCTATAACATAAGTTATAACTTGCACTAAAAATCCTTTAAGCTCAAAACCAGCTTGCAGATATGCAACAGTTCTAACAGCTATAATGGAACCTACAACGAACAGGAATATAAACAGTGTCATTAAAGCCACTGTTCTTTGGGTTATCTTCATCTCATCACCCCTTTAATATATAAGGGGGACATACTGTCCCCCAGTAGTTTCTAAATCGATCACTTTAAAGCCCACTCTTTTGTAGGTTTAACTTCCCAAGAACCGAGCCACATTATGTAAGTAAGTAAGCCAATTCCTCTTTCGTTAGGAACGATGTTACCTTTCTCATCCTTTTCAAAGAACCAAGGATAGCCAGGCATGTTTGTTCCAGGAGAAGTGGACTCAGGGTTGTAAAGGTGTGCCACTTGCCAATCTATGTTGTGGACTGCAGCTTCCCTTATCAAGTCAGGACCAATTCTCTTTGTTCCCCATAAAACAGGAGCTTGGAGCTCATTTTGAAACTCAGATGGATAGGATACCGTATTAGATACTCCAGGTATACCGAATCTGAGTGTTTCATTAGAAACCGGTCTTACCATCTGAGAGTGACAGTTCCAACAACCTTCTGCAACATACCAACGATGTCCAACTTTCAAAGCTTTTGCAAAAGATTCCTCGTTAACCTCTCCGTAATACTTCTTAAACTGTTCAGGGTAGTATGCGGCAATTTTTTCAAAATCTGCCCAAGCTGAGTTATTTTTTGCCTTAGCCTCAGCAGCGAGATCAGAAACTTTCTTCATAGGTATATCTTTTAAAACAAATATTGGCAATGCCCAAGATACAAAGTCGGCAAACAGGAAGAAAAGTAATCCTGCTACCAGCACTATAAACGGAAAACGTTCCATTTTACCCATATTCAGCCCCTCCTATTAAGCAGATTCTCTAAGCTGAGCTTCCAAACCTTTTCCAGCAGTGGCAGTTTTGTAGAAGTTCATAGCGTACATCAGTAGTCCAGTAAGCATCATTATTCCAGCAACAGATCTGAAATACCAGAATGGTTTAGAGAAGTTTACAGAGTCTATCCAAGGGTTTAATCCTATCCAGTCAAATCCCTGAACAAGCCCAGCAGCTGTAAGGTCAACAAACATAGCGATAACACCTATTGTTAAGAGCCAGTATGCACCTTCAGACATACCTTTTGAGTACATTGTTTCTTTTCCAAACAGTCTTGGCCATACATACTCAGCCATACCGAGAACCCACATACCAAACGTTCCAAACATTATGAGGTGTGCGTGACCAGTTACCCAGTCAGTAAAGTGTATAACTTTTTGGAATGTGAGTGTAACGTGGAATGCACATTGGAAGCATGTAATCCAGTAGAATATTGCTCCTGTATACATATATCTGAGAGGAACGTTGTACTTTAAAACTTCAGCAGAGCCTCTGAGTGTCATCATAAAGTTAATTAGAACAGAGGTTACTGCAAACTCAATAGCAACGGTTGCGAAGACCGCAGAGTATTGAGCAAACATAGGTATTGGGGACCATAGGAAGTGGTGAACACCGTTTAATGGATAGAAGAAAGCTAATCCCCAGAATCCAAGAAGTGATAGACCGTGAGACCACATTGGTTTTTTCATGATAACAGGAACGAAGTAATACATCAATCCCCATGCAACTGGTGTAACATAGAGACCAACAAGGTCATGTATGAATGTAGATTGAACTGCACCAGCTCCAGAGCCTGCAGCCCAGAATCTTGGTATAAAGTTACCCATAAACACAACGAGAGGTGTCCACACTAACATCGCAGAGATATACCATCCAGTAACATATAGAGGAGCCTTTTGAGAAGCTTTAATTATTGGAGCTCCAAACTGTATAGCATGTAATAAGAGCCAAGCAACTATGATTGGGTCAAGCCACCAAGGAGTTTCACCCCACTCAACGTTATCAGCCATACCTAAAAATAGTATAGCAACAACAGTTATTAAAACTGCTGCCTGAAGACCTATAAACATAAATCCACCGAGATACTTCTCATCAAACACTTTATAACCTGTAAATCTTGGAACTGCCCAGTAGAGTAATCCTGTAAACATGTTTACAAGGAATCCGTAAGCAGCACCTGCGGTGTGTATCATTCTCACTCTACCAGCAGATAAAAACTCAATTCCAGGGAATGGATAGATACCATCAAGCTGTAAAGAGTAGAGAAACCCCATTAATCCAACGATGATAAAGAATATAAGACCCATTGCAACGTGGAGCTTAACCAGTGTGTAATTAACGAGGTTTGTAACTTGAACCTCACCACCTGCTGTTGCTACATTAGTAGCCATCTTTACACCTCCTTATATTACTTTCCTTTGTTCATGAGATAAGCTATGTAAGAAACAAGATGCCATCTGTCTTCCTCTGATAGATGATCAAACTTAGGCATTGGAGAGCCTTCAAGACCTACAGTGAGAACTCTAAATGTATCTTTTGGTGAAGGACCAGCAGATCTAACAGGATAAGTTAAGTTTGTTGGCGGAACAGGTAAAGTGTTGGCTATAGGACCATCTCCTCTACCGTTTTCACCGTGACAAGCCGTACAGTTTGCAGCATACAACTCTTTTCCTTTTTCAACAGATTCCTTTGTTCCAAAGTAATCAGGAATGTTTTTGATTTGTGAATAAACTGACTCTCCAGGTTGTTCTTTTTTCCATCTGTCAGAGAACGTTTTAATGTAAGCTATAACAGCTCTCTTTTGGACTTCTGGAACAAGATGGAAAGAAGGCATCGCGGTTTGAGGGATTCCCCAGTCAAGGACATGCATTAAATCCTCGTCAGTTGGAAGAGTACCTTCTGGAGTTGACTTCCATCTGAATACACCTGTGTGGAAGTTAGGTGGCTTGTTTTTGAAGAATGGAGCTGCCAAACTGTTGCCGTCACCGTTCTCACCATGGCAACCAACACAGAACTTGTTGTAGACCTTCCTTCCTGCCTCTTCCATCTCTGTTAGCTCAGCGCTCTTCTTAGCTTGAACTGGCTTGGAAGAGTAGACGTGTAGAAGACCATAAACAAACAGAGCTGGGAAGAAGAAGAACAGGATCCACCTGATAGCACTGTTTTCTCCCATGTGAAACCTCCTATTGAAATATGATTTAAATCAATATTAAACAATTTGTGAACAAAATTCAAGTTTAAAATTTAACGTTAAATTAAATTTCCTTTATAACCTCGTAAACCTCAACAGTAGGAGATCCTTTAAACATCTCTTTTGGTGGTGGATTTTGGTGAGCTTTAGCAAAGGCATCAGATTTTGTATAGTTTAAAAAACTATCCATATCTTTCCAATATGTGATTATAAGCACATTGTCATTTTGAGGCATACTTGGAAAAGATTTGCCACTAAGTATCTTCATTCCCATAAAACCTTCCATTTCATCAATTCCATTTTCCCCAAACTTCTCTACTGCTCTTTTCTCAAACTCTTCTCTAAACTCTGGATTGATCGGAAATTTTGTAAAAACTACAACCATCTTAAACCTCCCTAATATAAAGTTAAATGTTTATTAACTAAGTTGTTAAGATTATTTGATAATCATCTGATGTGCTTTACCTACCAACTTTGTAAAGTGATCATATCCTTTTTTCCGTAGATGTTTTATAAGGCACTCTTTGATCTTTAAAGGTGAGTATGGATCGTAAAAATTAGCTGTTCCTACCTGTATCTGTATTGCTCCTGCTAAAAAATGCTGTAAAGCATCCTGTATTGTTGTTATACCTCCAACACCTATTATAGGAACTTTACTTCCATATTTACTATAAACTTGCCATATCATTCTAACAGCTATAGGAAGTATAGCTGGTCCTGATAATCCACCGGTAATCGTAGATAAAATAGGTTTTTCTCTCTCAACATCTATCGCAACACCAAGTAAAGTGTTTATAAGAACCAATCCGTCAGCATTTGCAGAAACACATGCATCAGCAGTATCAAGGATATTTGTAACATTAGGACTCAACTTTACCAGTAAAGGTTTTTTTGTTACTTTCTTTATTTTATAGACCAAATCGTATAAAACCTGAGGATCACTTCCAAAAGCTATACCACCTTTTTTAACATTTGGACAAGAGACATTAAGCTCTAAACCATGGACTCCTTCTGCTTTATCTAATATTTCAGAAACTGCTATATACTCCTCTTCATTTTCACCAAACACATTGGCAATTATCTTAGTATCATACTTTCTCAGTTTTGGTAGTATGTTCTCTATAAAGTACTCAACACCAGGATTTTGAAGTCCTATGGAGTTAAGCATACCAGCAGGAGTTTCAACTATCCTCTGTGGCATATTACCTTTTCTCGGTTTTAAAGAAAGTCCCTTAACAACCACAGCTCCAAGTTCTGACAGGTCGTAAAGCTCAGCAACTTCAAGACCATAACTAAAAGTCCCAGATGCTGTCCATATCGGATTCTTAAACTCCATACCAAAAAGCTCATAAGAGAGTAATTCTTTTTCCATTTACTACCTCTATCCTTGATGTTAGAATATTATAACATCTACCCTTAAGGAGTAATTTATGGTAAAAACTGTTTTGCTTACCGGAGTAGCAGGTTTCATAGGTTGGAAAACTACAGAAAAGTTACTTGATATGGGAGTTGAAGTAGTAGGTTTAGATAACATGAATGACTATTATGACACACGATTAAAAGAGTATAGGCTTAATACATTGAAAAATAAGGAAAATTTTAAATTTTTCAACATAGATATAGAGAATCTACAGGCATTAGATGTTGTATTTAGTTTATATAAATTTGATGCAGTGTTAAATTTGGCTGCAAGAGCCGGAGTAAGATACAGCATGATAAATCCCCACATCTATATGACTACAAACGCAATAGGAACATTGAATTTATTAGAGATGATGAAGAAATACAACATAAAAAAGATGGTTTTAGCTTCAACATCTTCCCTGTATGCTGGACAACCTATGCCTTTTAAGGAAGATCTCCCTGTTAATACACCAATATCTCCATATGCAGCTTCCAAAAAGGCGGCAGAAGTTACAGCTTACACATACCACTATCTCTATGGTATAGATATATCTGTTGTTAGATACTTTACTGTCTATGGTCCTGCAGGTAGACCTGATATGAGTATATTCAGATTTATAAAATGGATAGATGAAGGAAAGCCAATAATACTTTACGGAGACGGATCCCAATCAAGAGATTTTACATATGTTGATGATATAGCAGATGGAACTATACTTGCCATGAAAGAAGTCGGTTACGAGATAATAAATTTAGGTGGTGGTAAAAATCCAATATCTTTAAATCAAGTTATAAGCACCATAGAAAATTACCTTGGTAAAAAAGCTATTATAGAGTATAGACCTTTTCATAAGGCAGACTTAAAAGAAACTTGGGCTGATATTACAAAAGCAGAGCAGATTTTAGGTTGGAAACCTAAGGTTAGTTTTGATGAAGGCATAAAGAGAACTGTAGAATGGTATATCCAAAATAGAGATTGGTTGAAGGATGTAGAAGTAGGAAATGAGTAAATTAGGAAAGCCATCTGTTTAGATTTTCCATAAGCCTATTGTAAAGTTTTTCATAAAAGTATCTATCCAACTTTAAATTCTCTGCATCTTGTACCTTAGTTTTGAAAATGGTAGATAAAATTCTGAAACTCTCTCTGTCCCAGCTTATCTTTTTAGGGTCGTATATACCAAGGAGATAGTTAAACTTTACCAAAAAAGATAGAAATATCTTATAACCATCTTTACTTTTTGATATATGGTAAAGGCTTTTTTTTAAAAGATTGTAGATATTTCCATCAGGATATGGAGAGTATCTGTAAATAAAGTCTAACATTTTATAGCCGTAAGTAATATTGTTGTAATCTCTTGATATAAAGAGACCTAATGTGTAAACTTTGTCAATCTCATATATATATATCTTATCGTCTCTAAACTTTATAAAAACTCCTTGAAAGTATGTAAACTTATCAAGATAAGTGTATGGAAGATTCTTTACAAACTGCCCATTTTGGATAACAACACTCTCTACACCCATACTTTTTGTGTATATTGACAATGCGACATCGTTGTTTCCTATAAATCTCCTTGATAGAACAACTGCTTGGTCTTTGAAGAATATCTCCAAACACTACTTCTCCCAAGTATTACTTATATTTATTTCAAAGGCTACCGGAACTTTTTTTAGTATTCTTTTCCCTGCTTTCTCCATAGCTTCCTTTAATATTTCCACATTTTTATCTATACTATCTTCTTGGGATTCTATAACTATCTCATCATGGACAAGATTAACAATTTTACTACTTCCATCTTTATTTTTATAGTATAAAACAACTGCCATTTTTAACAAATCACTTCCAGATCCCTGTATAGGATAGTTAACTGCATCTGTAAATCTCAAAGCTAATAATTTCCTGCCAAGAAGTGTTGAAACTTCTATAGTCCTATGTGTTTGAAGATAACTTTTTACTGTGTTGTGCCACTGTCCAAACTTTTTATAATATTCAAAGAAATTTTTATGGAACTCCTTTGCCTCATCAATGGAGATTTCAACGTCATAGTTAACTTTTGCATACTCCACAAGAGATTTAGGAGCCATTCCATATATAAGTCCAAAGTTTATAGCTTTCGCAAGTTTTCTATCCTCCGAAGATACATCTTCGTATCTTTTTCCGGTAATTACAGATGCGGTCAATCTGTGTAAATCAAGTCCTTCT
>JBBFMH010000032.1:0-13479 GCA_037478615.1 Hydrogenothermaceae bacterium | reverse complement strand
ATCACCTCTCCAACTTTCTCTTTAACTCCTATCTCAGATAGATATAGATAAGGCTCTTTTCCGGCTGTAAAACATATCTCAAAACTCTCCTTTTTTTGGGATACTGGTATTTTATGTTCAGAGGCTATCTTTCTAACTTCTTCTTTCGTTAACTCTCCCACCGGAAACATAAGGCTGTCCAAAACTTCTCTATCAATCAGAGATAAAAAATAGGATTGGTCTTTACTTTCATCTGATCCCCTTAAAATCACCTTACCAATATCATCTATCTCTCTCGTTTTTATATAGTGTCCGGTTGCAAGACAATCTACTTTTAAAACCTTTTTAACATACCTTGCAAGAAGTCCAGTTTTCACATCTCTGTTGCATATAGCACAGGGATTTGGAGTTTTCCCAGTTAAAAGTTCATCTACAAAGTAGTCTATAACTTTCTCTTTAAATATATCCTGCCAATCTATAACATAATGGGGAATTTCAAGAAAGTTGGCAACTTTTCTTGCATCAACTATATCCTTCGTAGAACAGCAGACTTGAATGTTTGGATCACACAAATCAACAGAAGAAAGTTTAAGTGTGATACCGATAACATCGTATCCTTGTTTTTTTAGCAAAAGAGCGGAGACGCTACTGTCAACGCCTCCACTTAGAGCAACTGCGACTTTTTTCATCTACTTAATAAGTTCACCAATCTTGAATATAGGTAGATAGAGTGCTATAAGTATAAATCCTACAACACCGCCGATTACCACCATAAGCATAGGTTCAAGTAGAGATATAAGTGCATCTACTTCTCTATCAACTTCATCTTCGTAGAAGTTTGCTATGGTGTCAAGCATCTCATCCAGTCTTCCTGTGTTTTCTCCAACATTCACCATAGCAGTAAACATAAGCGGGAAATACTTTTTGTCAAGGGATGCTGCTAAACTTTTACCTTTCTCCACATCTAATTTTGTTTTTTCCAGTGATTTTTCAATTAAAACATTTCCAACAGTCTTTGAAGATATCTCTATAGCTCTTAAGATTGGAACACCACCATTTATAAGTGTTGATAACGTCCTTGCAAACTTAGCTAAGGCTCCCTTATGGAATATATTTTTTAAAACGGGGATTTTCAGAAATAACCTGTGGTAGAACTCCTTTCCAGTAGCTGTCTTGTAAAAGTAAGAACTTCCTACGATCATAAACGCTATAAAACCAACTATATACAAGATATTACCCCGGATACCATTGCTTATATTAATCAGTATCTGCGTTAAGAATGGAAGCTCTCCTCCAAAACTTTCGTATATCTGGGCAAAGGTTGGAACTATAAATGTCAGTATTCCTCCTACTATAAGTGTGGCTATTACAACGACAGCTATTGGATACCAGGAAGCACTTTTTATTTTCCCCTTGATCATAGCTATCTTTTCATAGTAGATAGTAGCTCTTTTTAAAATTTCATCCAATTTACCGGACTCTTCAGCTGCTCCAACAAGGTTAATCATAAAGTCCGGGAACACATTGGGAAACTTTGTCATGGATTTTGACAGGGAGTTACCGGAAAGCACATCATCTCTCACTTTTACCAATGCTGATTTCATAGTTTTATTTGGGAGTTGCTCAGCTAATATCTCAAGAGCAGCCGCGATAGATATACCTGCTCCAAGCATAGCACCAAGCTGTCTTGAAAATATTGCCAGATCTCTCTCCTTAACCTTTGGCTTAAACAGGGATATTTCCTTTTTCACACTCTGAATTTTCTTTTGAGCGGATATCTGAATATCTCTAAATCCTTGATGTATTAAATTCTCCTCTGCAAGCTGCATAGATTCCGCCTCTATAACTCCCTTCCGAACAAACCCATATGAATCTCTTGCTACATAGTTAAATTTGGGCATACCAAAACCTCATTTAAGTTATTTTTAACATTCTCTTTAGCTCTTCCGGATCCGGACTTATTCTAAATCCATCTTCCAGTGATATGAGGTTATTCTTAATAGCGTTAACGATAGATTGATTCATAGTTTGCATACCACTTTCAGCCTGACCTGTCTGCATAAGACCGTATATCTGGTGGATTTTATTCTCTCTTATTAGGTTTCTGATTGCAGTGTTTGGAACCATAACTTCGTGTATCAACACTCTTCCACCACCTATTTTTGGTAGCAATCTCTGAGATATAACTCCCTGAAGGACAAAGCTAAGTTCCGTCCTTACCTGATCCTGTTCTTCCATAGGAAAGACGTTTATTATACGGTTTATAGTTTGAACAGCGGTGTTTGTGTGAAGTGTTCCAAATACAAGGTGACCAGTTTCTGCAGCAGTTAAAGCTGCTCTTATAGTTTCCAAATCCCTCATCTCACCGACAAGTATAACATCAGGGTCTTCCCTGAGAGCATATTTAAGAGCTATATGAAAAGCATCTGTATCTGTTCCTATCTCTCTCTGAGCTATAACAGATTTTCTGTGCTGGTAAACATACTCTATTGGATCTTCTATAGTTATTATGTGATGAGGGAAATTTGCATTTATATAATCTATCATTGAAGCAAGGGTTGTGGTTTTACCTGAGCCTGTTGGTCCTGTAACCAAAACTAATCCCATACTTAATTTACATAAATCTTTAACCTTAGGTATAAGTCCCAACTCTTCCATAGGTTTTATCTCATAAGGAATTCTCCTTAAAGCAGCTGCAACAGTCCCCCTCTGATAGAACACGTTAACCCTAAATCTTCCTACACCTCTTATACCGAAAGAAAAGTCTAACTCTTTTCTCTCTTCAAATGTCCTTTTCTGCTTTTCATTCATGAATGAGTATATGAACTGTTGAGAATCCTTAGGAGTTAGAATTGGATAACCTACCATTGGTATCAATTTCCCATCAACACGGATAACCGGTGGAAGACCTGCTGTTATATGTATATCTGTTGCGTTTCTGGATACAGCTTCTCTAGCAATTTCATCAATAGATAGAGATTTTACTTCTTCAGCCATCTTATACTCCTTTATTTCATTAATACTCTCTCTATTTCTGCAATATCTGTTAATCCTTTTTTCATTTTAACAAGTCCATCCTGATAAAGGGTCCTCATCCCATTTTTTATAGCTATCTCTCTTATATCATCAACTGGTCTATCATTAATTATAGCTTTTCTTATATTTTCGTCAACTTTTAAAATTTCATGAACTGCAGTTCTACCTCTATAACCACTATGACCACATTTTTCACAACCTTTTGGATTATGGACAAAAAACTGCCCATTTTCTATATCCTCGTCTGAGAAGCCTAAACCCTTCAAAAATTCCTTATCGTAATTTGCCGGCTGTTTACAGTTATTACACAGTTTTCTTATTAATCTCTGAGCTACAATCATATTTACTGCAGTTGAAACTAAAAACTTCTCAACACCTATATCAACTAACCTTGTGATAGATGAAGGTGCATCGTTTGTGTGGAGGGTTGAGAATACCAAGTGTCCGGTTAGGGCAGCTTTAACACCTATCTCAGCGGTCTCTCTATCCCTTATCTCACCTATGAGAATAATGTCTGGGTCCTGTCTCAAAAAGGCTCTCAAAGCTACTGCAAACGTCAATCCTATCTCTTCTTTTATTTGAACCTGATTTATTCCAGCTATAGAAACTTCAACAGGATCTTCAGCCGTCATGATATTAACATCTTCTTTGTTTCTTTCCATCAAAGCCGCATATAGAGTAGTAGTTTTACCTGAACCTGTTGGTCCTGTAACCAGAACCATTCCCCATGGACTGTAAATTGCCTCCCTTATCTTTACAAGATCATCAGGTTCAAATCCAAGGTCCTCAAGCTTGACAGAAAGATAACTTTCCGCATCCTGAATCCTCATAACAACTTTTTCACCGTAAACTGTAGGCAGTGTAGAAACCCTTAGATCTATCCTTCTGCCATTTATATTTACTCTTATTCTTCCATCCTGTGGAACTCTCTTTTCAGATATATCCAAGTTTGACATTATCTTATATCTCGAAACAAGAGCATCTTTGATAGAGATCGGAAATCTTTGAACAGTCCTTAAAATACCGTCAATTCTGTATCTAATTCTAAGATCCTTTTCAAAAGGCTCTATATGTATATCTGAAACTCCCTGTAATACCGCATTTGATATTATTAATCTTGAAACCTTTACAATTGGACTTTCTTCTGCTTCTGCCCTTAAGAGTTCCTCCGAAGTTTTCTCTTCCTGAATCTGCTCTTCGACTACTTCAGCCTCTAAATCTAACTCACTTAGAATCTCTTTTGCAGGCATTAAAACGGAAATTGATTTTAAAAGTTCATCTATCTCCTTTAATGTTGCAACCAGTATTTCAACATTCCTCGCATTTAAGTTGAACTTAATCTGGTTTATAGATTCTTTATCTGTTGGATTCAACATAGCCAATCTGAGATAACCGTTAGAGTAATCAAAAGGAACTAACTTTCTTTTTTGCAGGAAACTGTAAGATATATTTTTCAAAACTTCTTTACTTATGTTTATCTTGTGTATGTCTGGATTGAAAAATTTATATCCAAGGAACTTTACAAAAAACTCTTTTACCTGCTCCTGGTTTGCAATACCTTCATTTATTAAATAGACAAGTACATCTGTAAAATGTTTATCAGGTGTTATATTTGGATTTCCCCTCACTTTCTCAACGGGAATTATCCCCTCATCAACCATCTTTCTAAGAACAAGGAAAACCCTCTTTTTTGTAGGATCTTGTTCCATATTATCACCATTACTGTTTTTATAATATAATTATAAACCAAAAAGAGAAAGGAGAGAGAGTTGTTAAAGAGAATAAAAAGGATCCTTATAGCAAACAGAGGAGAGATAGCTGTTAGGGCAATTAGAGCGATAAGGGAGCTTGATGGTGAGTCTGTTGCAGTATATTCAGAAGCCGATAAAAACTCCATCCACAAGGAACTGGCAGATATATCTATATGTATCGGATCATCTCCTTCTTCAAAAAGTTATCTCAATATCCCTGCTATACTATCTGCCATTGATTTAACCCATTCTGATGCAGTATATCCAGGATATGGATTTTTAGCGGAAAATCCTAACTTTGCAAGTATATGTGAGAGGTCTAATATAAAATTTATCGGACCATCTTCAAGAACACTTAACTTAACTGGAGACAAAGCAGCAGCCAGAAAAGCTGCTCAGGAAGCGGGAGTTCCAATAATACCAGGAAGTCCCCCGGTTGAAGATATTAAAGATGCTTTAGAGATAGCTCAAAATATAGGTTATCCTGTCCTTATTAAGGCAGCTGCCGGAGGTGGTGGAAGAGGGATGAGGGTAGCAAATAATGAGCAGGAAGTTGTAAGATTACTCCCTGTAGCCCAGAGGGAAGCGGAAACCGCCTTCGGTGATAAAACAGTTTATATTGAGAAATTTATAGAAAATCCAAAACATATTGAGATACAGGTACTTGCCGATGAGTATGGAAACGTTGTCTATATATCAGACAGGGAATGTTCCATACAGAGAAGACACCAGAAACTTTTAGAAGAAGCCCACTCCCCTTTTATAACTGAAGAAGTTAGAAGGAAGATGGGAGAAGCGGCGGTTAGATTTGCAAAACATGTTGGGTTTACCGGAGCTGGAACTGTTGAGTTTATCGTTGATAAAGATATGAATTTTTACTTTATAGAGATGAATGGAAGAATTCAGGTTGAACACCCGGTAAGTGAGATGATAACTGGTATTGATTTGGTAGCATGGCAGATAAGGATAGCAGATGGACAGAAATTAAACATAAAACAGCAGGATATAAAGTGGGAAGGACATGCTATAGAGTTTAGGATAAATGCGGAAGACCCTGAAACTTTCACTCCCTCTCCGGGAACTATCACAAAACTGTATATCCCCGGAGGTTTCGGAGTTAGGGTAGACACACATATATACCAGGGATATACAATACCTCCTTTCTATGACTCATTGATAGCAAAGTTGATAGTGTGGGGTAAAACAAGGGAAGAAGCCATAGAGAGAGGTAAAAGAGCGTTAAAAGAGTTTATAATTGAAGGAGTGAAAACCACTATTCCTTTCCATCTGAAGATATTGGAACATCCGGAGTTTTTAAAAGGAAGTTACACAACTTCATTGGTTGATAGGGAGTTTATAAAGAAATGAAAGTAAAGAAGATAACAGTTGGTTTTATTCAGGAGAATTGCTACATAGTTTTTGATGAAAAAACCAAAGATGCGGTTGTGATAGACCCAGGAGCAGATGGTGAAGATATAGTTGAAGAGTTGGAAGGATTAAATCTAAAAGCTATACTTGCAACCCACGGACATATAGACCATGTGGGACAGGTGGGGTATTTAAAGGATTTATTTAATGTACCGTTTTATATGAACTTTAAAGATAGATTTCTAACAAACGAAGAACTGTTTCCATCTTTTGCTAAAACCCTAAATGCCTACAGATGTCCTGACCCTGATTTTGATCTTGGAAGCATAGATAGATTAGAGATAGGAGATCTAAAGTTTGATGTTATTAAGACACCGGGACATACACCAGGAGGAGTTTCTTTTTATAGTAAAGAGAATAATTTTATATTAGTAGGAGACACCCTTTTTGCTGGTAGTGTTGGAAGGATAGATTTACCTGGTGGAGATTCAAAAATGTTAGAAAAATCTCTAAATAGATTGATGGAACTTCCAGAAGAAACTATCGTTTACAGTGGGCACGGTGTTAATACCACCATAGGAAAAGAGAAAAAAACAAATCCATTTATTACAGGAAGGTTTAAACTAAAATGGTAAATATAGGAACACATGTATCCTCATCAAAATCATTAGATTTAGTATTTGATAGGGGTTTGGAAGTAGGAGCAAACTCTATACAGTTTTTTTTAAGATCTCCAAGAAGCTGGGCTTGGATAGAGAGAACAGAAAAGGAAAAAGAACTCTTTATGAAAAAAGCCAAAGAAAGTGGTATATCTCCAACTGTGGTCCACGCTTCTTATCTCTTTAACCTTGCCTCTGACGAAGAAGAACTTTTTAATAAATCTGTAAAAGGTGTTATAGAAGAGTTAGCTCTCTGTGAAGAACTAAAAATAGATTACTACGTGATACACGCCGGGAAAACAAAAGGAAGATCCAAAAAAGAAGGAATAGAGAGGTTACATCAAGCCCTTGAAAACATTTTTAAAAAAGTAGAGTTAAAACATTGCTACTTTTTAGTTGAGACACTTGCTGGACAAAAGGGAGAAGTTGGAGAGAATACACAAGAGATAAAACAGTTGATAGAACCTTTCAAAGAGCTGAATATAGGAGTTTGTATAGACACCTGCCATCTATTTGCAAGTGGATACCGTATAGATAACGTTGAAGGATTGGAAGACTATAAGAGAGAGTTTGACAGTTTGATAGGATTAGATAGGATAAAGGTTATCCACTGTAATGACTCAAAGGCTCCTTTTGGATCAAAAAAAGATAGACACGAACATATAGGTGAAGGGTATATAGGTCTTAAAGGTTTTGAGGCTATAATAAACGATATATTTTTTAAGACTTTACCCTTTATACTTGAAACTCCCAAGGAAGGAGATATGGATATCGTTAACATAAAAAGATTGAGGAGTTTAGAGCACCCGTAGCTCAGCTGGATAGAGCATCGGCTTCCGGAGCCGACGGTCGCAGGTTCGAATCCTGCCGGGTGCATCAATTACTTACTTTTTTAAGAGATTCTCTTAAAAACTTCCTGAAATTTTCTTCTGTAATAGATCCGTATATTATCTGCAATTTTTTTCCGGATGGAGAGATTATATAGGTTGTTGGAGTTCCCATTGTTGGAAATAACACATTATTTTTTGGATTGTTAGCGTATATGGGGAAATCCCTATCCTGAAAGTTATTCTCCTTACCATCTAAGGCAAACCCGTAGATAACAAATCTATCTTTAAATTCAGGATCTTTTAAAACTTTCTTAAAAACAGGGACTTCAGCCATACAATGTCCGCAGGAGTAAGCCATAAAATTTAAGATGATAATCTTATCCTTTGGTAGAGTAATCTCCCTTCCGGATTTATCAGACAGTTTGACCTTAGAAGATCCAAAAGATAAACCAAATACTAAAATCACCAAAAATATATATCTCATAGCTTCTGCTGAACTCTTATAACTTTACCAAGTAGATTGATCTTTGAAAAATCTTCAATATTAACCTTTGTTTTCTTTTTTCTCATACCATCTGTAAGTATAACGACACTCTCCTTTTTCTCTATAAATCTAAAAAGTCCCCATTTACCTTTTTCTCTAAATAGAATAATATCATCCATTTCTACCGTAAGGGGAGGAACTTTACCAACCAAAATCCAAAGATTTTTAAGATTTATCCAGAAACAGTTTTCCTCAAAATCTGGTATAGATTCTACCAAAATTAATGGAGTCTCTATACTCTCTTTCTGGATAAGTTCTCCTGTTTTCTCATTAACAGAAAAACTCTTTAAACCTACCTTATCTGCCGTTTCAGGCAAGTTTCTTTGCTGGGATTGTTGCATTTCTTGTCTGTTCTTTAAGGATGTTTATAGATTGAGTTACCATGAAGAAAGCATGTTCAAGATTTATAAGGGCGGCTTCTAAATCTCTATCTTCTGTCTGAAATCTCAGCTTCCTTACTTCCTTAAAAAGCTCATCAGTGTTTGTTCCAAGCTCGTATGCTAAGGTAAAAACTTTTGCAACCAACGTTTCAAGCTGCTTTCTCTCTTCTGCTGTCATATCTAATCTCCTATATTTCTAACAATGATTTTAAAAACAAAAGTCCGTCTTCACTACCAAGTAAGGATTCACAGGCTCTCTCCGGATGGGGCATAAGTCCAAAAACATTTTTACTCTTATTAGAAACCCCAGCTATATTTGATACGGAACCGTTAGGATTACTTTCATCTGAAACATTACCGCTCTCATCACAGTATCTCAGTATTATCTGCCCGTTTTCTTCCATCTGTTTTAATGTATCTTCATCCACAAAGTAGTTTCCATCGTGATGGGCTATAGGGAGTTTAACAACCTGCCCCTTTGAAAGTTTGTTCGTAAAAGCTGTTTTATCATTTTCAACCCTTAAAAACTGATGCTTACACACAAACTTTCCATGTCTATTTGGAAGTAAAGCTCCTGGAAGAAGGTGGGATTCGGTTAAAATCTGGAATCCATTACATATTCCTACAACGAACTTACCTTTTTCTGCAAAATCTCTGAGAGCATACGTCAAAGGAGTATGAGATGCCAAAGCTCCAGGTCTCAAATAATCACCAAAAGAGAATCCACCTGGTACAATTATACAGTCAAATTTATCTATATCTGTTTGACGGTAATCAACAAACTCAACATCCTTTTTAAGTATATCTCTTATAACATAGTAAGTATCGTAATCACAGTTTGAACCCGGATAAACAGCAACACCAAACTTCAAATTAATCCTCCACTATCTCAAACTCAAAATCTTCTATAAGGTCGTTAACCAGAGCTTTTTTTGCCATCTCTACAGCCTGTTTCTTTGCCTTTTCTTTATCATTCTCATCTATATAGACCTCTATGTACTTTCCAACAAAAACTTTTCCAACATTGTCAAAGCCAAGGGACTTTAAATTTTCAGATACAGCTCTTCCCTGAGGGTCAAGGACACCTTTCCTTGGTTTTATAAAAAACTTTACAAGCATCTACTCACCTCTGAAATATGTTTAAAAAATTATATCACACTGTGTTAAAATGATATTATGGCTTTCTTTGAAAAAATACTTAAAAAAGAAAAGGAAAATAAGAGATTTATAGACCCTATAACCGGTGTTTACACAAGGGATTATCTTAAGGAGTTAGAAAGAGAGTTTTTAAAAAGAAATTTTACAGTTATACTCCTTGATATAGACAACTTTTCTACAATAAACAACTACTATAGTAAACATATCGGGGATCTTCTACTTGCAGATATAGTAAGAATTATAAGAACATCCTTAAGAGAAGAGGATATAGTAGTTAGGATAGGAGGAGATGAGTTCTTAATACTGGTAGAGAAAGATGGAAAAAATCCGGCTCTTTCATACGGGATAGGTGAGAGGATTATCCAAAAATTAGACTTAGCAAACTTTAATATAGATGGAAATAAAATAAAGATAACTGCATCTGCGGGAATATATTTAGATGCAAACAAAGAAGCAAATCTTACAGGAGCTATAGAAAAAACGGATAAAGCACTCTTACTTGCAAAACAGAAAGGTAAAAATAGAATAGAGATATTCAAGGACAACATTATCTCCGGTCTAAATAAAAAATTAACCGATATAAAAGAGGCTATAGAGGATGGAAGAGTTGTCTGCTTCTATCAACCTATATTTGATATAGAAACTTTTAAAGCTGTGAAGTATGAAAGTTTAGTGAGGCTTTTAACAAAGGATAGAAAAGTCATATCACCTGGTATGTTTTTAAACCAGATAGTAAACACAAGAGTTTATAAAGAGTTGACAAAGAGGGTTGTAGAGTATAACTTAAAAGTTTTGAAACAGAAAAATATACAAGTAAGCATAAATTTACTACCTTCAGAAATTATAGATAGAGATTTTGTAAATTTTCTAACTTCACTAAATAGCAGTTTCAAAGAGAGAATAACTATAGAACTTTTAGAGTCTGAGAATGTAGCTGACTACTCTATACTCAGGAGTAATATAAACACTTTAAGAGAAAGTGGCTACAAAGTTGCTCTTGATGATTTTGGTAGTGGTTTTTCTAATCTTATGCATGTTGTAGAGCTAAAATTTGATTATATAAAGATAGATGGTAGTATCGTAAGAAAGATAGATAAAGATCCTATTTCTTACTCATTGGTAAAGGCAATAAAAGGTTTTACATCAGAAATAAATATGAACTTGGTTGCAGAGTTTATATCTTCTGAGGAGATATTTAAAAGAATAAAAGATATAGGTATAAAGTACGGACAGGGAAATTTCTTTAAAGAAGCTATACCGGCAGATTTAATAAGATAAAACGGTATCTAAGAGCATATCTGGGGTTACAACAGCGGTTCCTATCTCACCGACAACATATCCAGCTCCGTAATTTGCAAGGGTTGCAGACTCTTCCCAACTTCCTCCGGAAAGTTTAGAAGCTGCAAGTATAGATATAACAGTATCTCCTGCTCCTGTCACATCAAAAACCTTCTTGGCTCTAGCTGGAATCCTCTTAACAGATTTACCCTCAAAGAGAGCCATACCTTCCGATCCGAGAGTTATAAGAAGTGTATCCATAGATAACTGTTGTATTATCCTATATCCAACTTCTTCCAGAGGCACACTTCCAGAGGCTTTTACACATTCGTATGCCTCTTTTTTATTAGGTGTCATTATTGTTATATTTCTGTAAAGGTTAAAATTCTTCGGTTTTGGGTCAACAAAGACAGGTTTTCCAGTGGATACACAGAACTTAACAATCTCTTCAAAAATAACACCTTTTCCATAGTCAGAGATTATAAATCCTTCTACATCAGAAGATATAACTTCTAAATTTTTCAGTATATCTTTTTTAACCGGTACAGAGAGATCCTCTCTCGACTCCCTGTCTATTCTGAGAAGTTGCTGACTTACAGCTATTATTCTCGTTTTCTCTATTGTAGGGCGGCTATCATCAACTATGAGATTAGGAGTTATTTTTTTATCTAAAAGCATCCTCTCTATTAATTTTCCATTTTCATCTTTTCCAACAACACCTAAAATTACAGTCTTTACTCCTAAGGCTGATAAATTCCAGGCAACATTTGAAGCTCCTCCCAGGTTATAGGTCTCTCTCTTTACATCAACAACTGGAACTGGAGCCTCCGGAGATATTCTCTCTACATCTCCCCACAGATACTTATCAAGTATAACATCACCTATTACAGCAATTTTTCTATCTTTAAATCTATCTATTAAGAGTTCTGCCCTTTCCCTTGTTATCAAAGGATTTTCACCTTACGGAAATAGTATGGTTAAATCTTTAAGATATCTATCTTCTTCAATACCTATCATTAAATTGAAGTTTTGGAGAGCCTGTGTAGAGGCACCTTTTGATAGATTATCTATAGCTGATGTAACAACTGCAAATCCCGTTTTCTCATCCTTATCTATATATATATCACAGTAATTTGATCCGATAACATTTTTTATATGGACGGGGCTGTCAATTACTCTTATAAAAGGTTCATTATTATAGGTATCTCTGTACATTTCAGTTAATCTCTCTTTTGATAGAGATGTTTTAAAATTTACCGTCGATAACATTCCTCTTGAAACAGGAATTATATGGGGTGTAAATCTTATCTTTGAATTTAGATCGGAGACTCTGTTTAATACATCTTCCATCTCAGGAGTATGTCTATGTTTTGTAATGTTATAAGGATATACATCAGAGTATCCTTCCGGATAGTGAAACTGCTGCTTTAAAGATCTACCAGCTCCGGAGATTCCAGAGAGAGAGTTGACTATTACAGTTTCTTCAGATATTGACTTTTCTTTAACAGCCGGATAGAGAGCAAGTATAACAGAAGTAGGATAACATCCAGGGTTTGCTATAACATCTGCTCTCTTTATTTCTTCTCTAAACAGCTCAGGAAGTCCGTAAACGGCTTTTTGTAGTATATCGGGATGAGAATGTTCAAATCCGTAGTATTCCGGATATTTAGCTATATCTTTTATTCTGTAAGCTCCGGATAGGTCTATAACCTTTTTACCTTTGTCTAACAGTATTTTAGCTGTTTCCAAAGATGCTTCATGAGGTAGAGCAAGAAAGTAATAATCAGAGGAGCTGTAATCTAACTCTTCAGTAAATGTCAGACTTTCTAACTTTGATTTTGTTAGAACCGGAAAGACCTCTTTTACTGTCTTTCCGGCATACTGTCTTGATGTTATCTGATTTATATTTACTTCTCTGTAAAACCGTAAAACCCTTAATAATTCAAATCCTGTATAACCGGAAGCTCCGGCAACAGCAACATTGATAGACATATTTTAACGTTTAGACCATCTGTATTTCGCTCTTGCACCCATCTGGTTATATTTCTTACGTTCTTTTATTCTCGCATCTCTTGTCATCAAGCCGGCACTCTTTAAAGAAGATCTCAATTCAGGGTTATAGGATTCAAGAGCTTTTGCTACTCCATACATAACAGCCTCTGCTTGAGCAGGCTTTCCGCTTCCTTCTACTGTAGCATAAACATCAAACTTTCCTGCTGTATTTGTAACTTCAAAAGGATACCTTATTTTTGCAAGTAGAATATCTCTCTCAAAGTACTCCTTTCCATCCCACTCTTTCCCAGAAGAGCTTCTTACTATAATCCTTCCTTCACCAGGTAAGAGCCAAACTCTCGCTATAGACTCTTTTCTTCTTCCCGTTCCGTATTTAGCTAACTTAGGGTCTATCTTTATAGTTTTCTCTGCCATCTATGCCTCCTATATTGCTTTCCATAACTTTATAACTTCTTCTATAGGCTTTGGATTTTGAGCCTGATG
>JBBFMH010000031.1:0-13896 GCA_037478615.1 Hydrogenothermaceae bacterium | reverse complement strand
GTATAGATTTTGGACATCCATAAAGACAGCCACTCTTTGATTTTGGTATATCTTATAATTTTTTACCATCTACTAACTCCTAAAAATTTCCTTTATCTGAGATAAACTTCTTATATTCTCTACTTTAATATTTTCTTGATCCAAACTTTTAACTGAAGCAAAGACCCTCTTTAATCCCATTTTTTTACACTCTTTTATCCTTAAATCAGAGAAATAAACTCCTCTAACTTCACCGGTAAGTCCTATCTCTCCAAAAAATGCAGTATCAGAAGGAACTGAAATATCTCTATAAGAAGAGTATATAGCAACTGCTAACGGCAAATCAACTGCCGGATCATCTATTTCAATACCACCTACTACATTGATAAATATATCCTTGTCTTTCAGATTTATCTTAAGCTCCCTTTCAACAACAGCTGTTATGATGGAAAGTTTGTTTATATCTATTCCCTGAGATCTTCTCTGTGGGACAGGATAAAAAGTTTTTGAAACAAGAGCCTGTATCTCTACAAGAACTGGTTTTGAGCCTTCTGTATAAGGGAAAATTACACTTCCTGATTTTCCTTCTGGCTTTTCTGACAAGAAAAATGAAGATGGGTCTAAGACTTCTTCCATTCCTCTGTCTGTCATATTAAAGACAGCCATCTCTCCAGAAGACCCAAATCTATTCTTTATAATTTTCAATATCCTGTATCCATATCCTTTTTCACCTTCAAACTGGGCAACTGTGTCAACGAGATGCTCAAGGACTTTTGGTCCTGCTATTGCTCCCTCTTTATTAACCTGACCTACTATCACAGATATCACACCTTTTGACTTTGAAAATTCAGTAATCTTACTACATACATACTTAACTTGAGAAACAGAACCAGCTACAGATTCTAAAGATTGAGAATATATAGTCTGTATTGAGTCAAAAACTACAAAGTCAGGTTTTAGATTATCAATAACTTCAAGGATATTTTCCAAAGATACATCAGATAGGATATATAGATTCTGTTGTGATACACCTATTCTTTTTGCCCTTATACTTATCTGATGTTCTGACTCCTCACCGGATACATATAAAACTTTCTTATCATTTGCTATATTTGAGGAAACCTTAAGTAGTAATGTAGATTTACCTATTCCAGGCTCTCCGGAAACAAGTACAACCTGACCTTCAACAAATCCTCCACCAAAAGCTTCATCAAGATTTTTATAACCTGTTGATAATCTTTGGAAATTTTCTCTTGTTTTTATCTGTGTAATTGGTGTAGGTTGAGACTTAGAATAAAAATTTTCTGATTTTGGTATAACTGTCTCTATTTCTTCGGTTATTGTGTTGTATGTACCACAGTTGGAACATCTTCCAGACCATGCTGGAAATTTTGACCCACACTCATTACATATAAATACTGTTCTCTGCTTTACTTTCTTCAATCTAAACACATCTCCATAGCTTGTTTAGTAGATTGTCCCAATCTACTAACTCATAAGCCTTTTCTCTCAAAAGCTGTAAGTTAATTTCAGCCCATAGTGGAAAGTCTTTCTCGTATAGCTTTTTTAAATCCTCTTTTGTTAAATCTCTTACTTCCATTTTTCCGCCTCTTTTTTAGCTATTTTGTCACACTCTTCATTTAGTGGATCACCACTGTGACCTTTGATCCATATAGGATTTATCTTATGAACCTTCCTTAATCTGTCAAGTTTCTGCCACAGTTCTACGTTTTTTAACTCCTTCTTTTTAGAAGTTTTCCATCCATTTTTAGCCCAGTTATCTAACCACTCCTTTAATCCTTTAACTACATGCTCTGAATCTGTGTAAAGATCTACTTCACAAGGTTCCTTTAAAGCTTCAAGTGATTTTATTACAGCAGTTAACTCCATTTGGTTATTTGTTGAATATGGTTCTCCTCCGGATATTATTTTTTTCTTTCCGTTGTACATGAGTATCCCACACCAGCCTCCAGGACCGGGATTTCCGATAGATGAACCATCAGCATATATTATAACCTTTTTCATATTAGCTTACATCTCTTGAAAAAGCCTCTTCGTATGTGTATGGACAATTTTCCGGAATACTAAATTTATCTGGATTATAACCATTTTTAATAAGCCATATTTTTAATCTTTTTTTGCTTCTATCCATGCATAGTCTAACTCTTCAGGTAACTTTGTTTTTAGACTTGGATATTTTTCAAACATTGACTCTATTTCTATTCTTGCAACCTTTATACTCCTTTTCCAAGAATCTCCAGCAGTTTCTCCTCCGGCTAAATCTTTAAAGTTGTCAATTTTATACAGATACTCCAAAATCACAGCTAAATAACTTATACAGGCTTTTAAATCAGACCTTGACATATCCTCAATCTCCTCAAGTAGATTATCCCAATCTACTAACTCATAAGCCTTTTCTCTCAAAAGCTGTAAGTTAATTTCAGCCCATAGTGGAAAGTCTCTATCGTATAGCTTTTTTAAACTTTCTTTATCTATCTGCTTTGTTATCATCTGTTGCTCCCTTAGAAGTTATATATCACATGTATATTATCTGGAAAACAATCGGAATTTCAACGGTAATTCTCTTCGGAGGTTTTTTCAAAGGTTGGAGTTTTTTAAGTATATCTATAGCTCCTTTATCAAGGACATTATAACCACTTCCTTCCACTATAACTATTGAGTTTTCATCAATTGTCCCATCTTCATTTATAGTAACACGAACAATAACTTCTCCCTCTATCTTTAATCTTTTAGCTATAGGAGGATACAGGTCTCTCTCTCTTGCCTGTTGATTTAACCATCTTATTAGATCTTTTAGATATCCATTTATGTCCTCATCTTTCTTGGGAGGGGTTTTAAACTGGTCAGGCCTTCCAGCAGATAAATCAACTTTCTGTGGAGGAGTTTGAGGTTGCGGTGTAATAGAATCTTCAGATTTTGGGATTGCCGGAGGTTGGGGTTGTGGATTTACAGATTCAGTAGTTTCTGATTTAACAGGAGGTTTCGATTCCGGAATTGTAGAAGCAGGATGAGGCTCAGGTTGAGGTTGAACCTGAGGTTGTGGTTTTGGAGTTGGTTGAGGCTGTGGAGCCGGCTTTTGAGTTTCCCTAACAACTGGTTTTTCTTCTTTTTTTTCTACTTTTTCAGGATTGATAAAAGGTTTCTGTGTTAAATTTTCTGTATCAAGGGATATTGTTATTATCTTTTCTTTTTCAGGTTGAGGTTTAAGATTTACAAAGTAAAGAATAGAAAATATAGATATATGGAAAATTAAAGAAACTAAAAATGAAAACCATAAAATCCTTTTTTCATCTTTAAACATTACTACTCTTTCTTAGTTTCAACTACATACTTAGATAATCCTACCTGTCTACAAACATCTATAACTGATACAACATCCTGAAATATAACATCTTTCTCAGATTTTAAAACTACCACTTTCTCTGGATCAGCTATCTGTTTTAGCTTTGCCTCAAGAGTAGGTATATCAACTTTATTTCCCTCAAAGAAAATACCGTCTTTCTTGATAACAATCTCTATTTTATTTTGAAGCTGTTTTGCCGGCTCTGAGGTTTTTGCTTTCGGAAGATCCAAGGGAATTTTTCCTTCTACTATAAATGTAGCCGTAGCCAAGAAGATGATTAAAATAACTAATATAATATCCACAAAAGGGGTCATATTTATTTCAGATATCTCTCTCTCATCTTTATCAATTAACTTCATCTTTTACTCCTCTGTTTGGAGTGGTAAACCTTTTTTAGCTTCGTATATAAGTAGTAATGTTTTTATCTTCCGGACAAAGTAGTTGTATGCAATAACGGAAGGTATAGCCACAAAAAGTCCCATAGCTGTTGCAACCAAAGCCTCTGATATTCCAGTCATAACTACTCTAACTCCAAACTCTGTAGAAGTCCCCAAGCTGTGAAAAGCCTTTATAACACCTAAAACTGTTCCAAAAAGTCCTATAAAAGGAGCATTGTTCCCAAAAGTAGCAAGTATGCCAAGCCTTTTTTCAAGAAGAAGTTTCAGTGTAAGAGGGTCATAAGACATTAAATTTGACTCTATATGTTTTATTGTTATAAATCTCTCAACGATAATAGCAACCATAACAACACTCATAAGTACAAGAACATACAGAACAGGGTCTCCACCAATAAGAGCTATCTTTAAGAAACTTTCAGTTAAATTCACCTTATCCTAACCTCTAACTTTTTAATCATACAAAAACATTATACACTACCATCTTAGAAATTTTTGTTAACAGAGTTTAAAGAGAAATATTTAAATCTCTCCAAATATCTCAAGAATTTTGAAAAATGAAAGGGTTGCAGACAGTATCTCTTGGTTTTTTCTATTTTTTATGCTTATATTTTCTGATATTGTATATAGTAGATTGTTTATTGTTTCCTTACCGTTTAAAAAATTATGGACTGTTAAATTAAGATCTGTTTCATAAGTTTTAATAGAACTTTCCACTAATTTTAGTTTTTCTTTTGAGTAGTTATACTCTTGGATAAGTTTATCTAATGACCAGATAGTTTGATTTATAACATTTACCCTTTTTTCTTCAGATGCAATAAGCTGTAATTTTTGCTCTAAAACTATCTGTTCCTGATTTAATCTTTTCCATACAGGCACATTCACATAGAGGTTAACTCCCATTGAAAATGCATCCTGAAATCTATCTTTACTTTTATAGGTTACCGAGATCCCAAAATCGGGCATAAATATCTCTTTAGCCAATTTATAGGATAACCTATCCCTCTCTATCTGTTTCTCTATATATTTAACTGAAAGACTGAATTTTTTTACCTTCTCTCTTAGTTCTTCCTGATCTATCTCCTGTAAGTTAAAGGGCTTTATCTCTACATCCTTGATATCATAATTCACAAGGACTCTTATATCAGAAATTAGTTTAGACACCAAAAGTTTCAAATCTTGATTTTCTAAGACTAGACCTGTTTTAAAGATTAAAAGTTTACTTTTATCTGTTTCAGTTATACTTCCATGTAGGATATTATCTATTAACTCTAAAGCCTGGTTATTTATTGCTATTTTTTCTCTATAAAACTGGATGTAGAGAGCGTTTTCAATTATCTGCCGAAGTATTTTACTCTTTTCTTGTTTCAATAATATCATCTGTGATTCGTATCTCTTTTCTTCTATTTCCTTTTGAAGTTGTAATTTTTCATACCAAGGTATGTATTGAAATACTGTAAAATTTCCACTATCTTTAATAGAAAATGAAAAAGATGGGTTAGGTAACCTTCCTGCTGTTTTTGATTTCTGTTTTAAAACTTCCACTTCTTTTTCTATTCTCTTTATATCCGGATTATAAAGTTTTGCCAGATTTATAATCTCTTCAACTGTCTCTGCGTATACAGGTTTAAGAGATAGAAGGACAACTAAGATAGATATAAAAAATATCATAATCCACCTTTTTAATTTCTTTTTAGGATAAATTTAAGAGAAAAGGAGATGAGAGTCAATAGAAAATTTATTTTTGGTTGCGGAGGGAGGATTTGAACCTCCGACCTCCGGGTTATGAGCCCGGCGAGCTACCAAGCTGCTCCACCCCGCGATGTCTATGCGCCCGGCACGATTCGAACGTGCGACCTACGGATTAGAAGTCCGTTGCTCTATCCAGCTGAGCTACGGGCGCACGTTATTTAGTCGGAGTGGCAGGACTTGAACCTGCGACCCCGTGCTCCCAAGGCACGTGCTCTCCCACCTGAGCTACACTCCGATTCAAAACAGGTAAATATTATATTACGTATTCAAAAAATTTTCAAGACTTTTTGAAATTTTCAATAGACTTTAAGATATCTTCTTTGGCAGAATTTGAATCCTTAAATGATTTAACTTTAACCCACTTTCCGGATTCAAGTTCTTTGTAATGTTCAAAGAAATGTTTTATTTTGTTTAATGTAGCTTGTGGTAAGTCTGTTATTTCTTTTATCGAATCATAACTATTGTCAAGCTTAGACACTGGAACTGCTATTATCTTTGTATCTATTCCTTCTTCATCTTCCATTTCAAGCATACCAATTGGTCTTGCTCTTATAACACTTCCAGGTACTACAGGCTCCCTTGATATAACTAACACATCTGTTGGATCTCCATCATCTGCCAATGTATTCGGTATAAATCCGTAATTAAAAGGGTAATACATAGCTGTAAATAGAAATCTATCTACAAAAACTGCTCCACTTTCTTTATCAACTTCATACTTTATACTACTACCCTGTGGTATCTCAATAACAACATATATATCTTCAGGAGGATTCTTACCTGCTGGGATTTTCTTTAAGTCCATCCTTTACCTCTCTTGTGATATTTTAAATAAGAAGCTCCCGAGGAGGGATTCGAACCCCCGACCAGTCGGTTAACAGCCGACCGCTCTGCCTGCTGAGCTACTCGGGAACGAATGGTATATATATTATACATAACTACTGTTTAAAATGCAATAGCTTGTATTAGTCCAGTAGATCATGAACACATACACCTAAAAAATTTTATCACACTCAAAAAACAGATCTGCCGGTGTTTTATATCCTAAAGAATAGTGTGGCCTCTTAAAATTGTATACCCTGATATATTTTTGTAACATCCTATTTAATTCTTCTATCTCATAGTTGGTTCCTTCTATAAACCATAGCTCCTCCTCTATTGTCCTTATAACTCTCTCTACATTAGCATTTGCCTGTTTGAAAACAATTTATTAAAGAATAAAATATTTATTGCTACGGCTTTGAGTGTGGCTACGGTATCTGAGAGGATACCGAGGAAAGTCCGGACTCCACAGGGCAGGAAGCTGCCGAAAGGCAGGTGGGGGAAACCTCACAGATAGGGCCACAGAAAACAGACCGCCGATCCGCTTACCTTAAAAGGTAGGGTCATGGAGGCAAGGGTGAAAAAGTGGGGTAAGAGCCCACTACCTGTGGTGGTGACATCACAGGTTGGTAACCCTCTTCCGGAGTAATCCCAAGTAGGAAGGCGTTATTAGGCTTGCCCGGCCGAGCCTTCGGGTAGGGAGCTTAGATAAATTGCCACTAAAACAGAATCCGGCTTACTCCAAAGCCGTAGCGTTATCATCATTCCCCTATTTAAAGAAGATGTTTATAATATTTCTAAAAATCTTTAAGGAAAATTAGAGTTGAAGATTTACATTTTTACAATCTTTCCGGATTACTTTGAATGTTTTAAAAACTATGGAATAGTATCAAAGGCAATAAAACAGGGTAAGGTTGAGATAGAAACTGTCAATTTAAGGGACTTTACCAGAGATAGACACAGGACTGTCGATGATGTGGTTTATGGTGGAGGTCCCGGAATGTTGTTAAAACCAGAGCCAATATTTGAAGCCTATGATTATATAAAATCCAAAGGTGCAAATCCATATAATCTTATAACAGAACCTTGGGGTAAAAAGTTTGACCAGAGTATGGCAAAGGATCTATCGGAAAAAGATGAAATTGCTATAATATGTGGTAGGTATGAAGGCGTAGATGAGAGAGTAAAGGTATTGGTAGATGAAGAGGTCTCTGTAGGAGATTTTATACTCAGTGGAGGGGAACCAGCAGCCTTACTCATTATGGATGCAGTTATCAGATTACTGCCAGATGTGTTATCGGATCAGATGAGTAAAGAGGTTGACTCTTTTAGTGATGGACTTGTAGGATACTCTAACTACACAAGACCATACGAATACAGAGGGATGAAGGTTCCGGATATCCTACTATCGGGAAACCATAAACTTATTCAACTTTACAGAAGATGGGATCAAATTCGAAAAACTTTAAAAAAACGACCTGATTTACTTGAAAAGGCAAATTTAAGCGATAGAGATAAAAAAATGTTAAACTATATTATAGATGGTAAATCCTTTGAAGATTTTTTAAAAGAGGAAAAGGTTGATTGATATTAAGATACCTGTTGACATTATCGAGAATGAAGATGGTTTTATAGTAGTTGCAGATTTACCCGGCGTAGATAAAAAAGATATTCAAATCACAGGTTCTGAAAGTAGTATAACTATAAAAGCAATAAGGAAACCTTTAGAAAATGGAAAATATCTAATAGTAGAGAGATTCTCCGGAATAATAGGTAGAACTATAAGATTTAAGGAGTATATAGATATAGCCAAATCTAAAGGAGTTTTAGAAAATGGTGTTTTAAAAATATACATACCAAAAGCAAAAAACCATTTTATAATAGATAGTTGCTTTCAAATTATCATTCTCTAAAAACCTTAGGAGGTGTAGATGCTCCCTTTTGATGAGGAAAAGAAGTTAGAGCTCCCAGGCTCATACCCTTTAATACCAACAAGGGATATAGTTGTATTTCCTTTTATGGTGTTTCCACTGTTTATTGGAAGAGAATTTTCCATAAAAGCTATCGAAGAGGCAATAGAGAATAACGATAGATATATATTCTTAGCACTTCAAAAGGATAAAGATATAGAGGTACCTACAAAAAAGGATATACACCAGATAGGTGTGGTCGCCAACATCATCAGAATGATGAAGTTGGAAGATGGTAGAGTTAAGATATTAGTTCAGGGAATAAGTAGAGGAAAGATAAAAAAGTTATACAAACAGGATAACTATTACAGAGTAGATGTTAAAGTGATTGAAGATGAGTATCCGGATTTGATAAAATCTGAAGAGTATCTTGAGGTAGAAGCTCTTGTAAATTCTCTTAAAGATTTGATAGATAAAGCTGTATCTTTAGGAAAACAGATAGCTCCAGATTTAGTAGATATAATAAAATCCATAGATGAACCAGGGAGATTGGCAGATCTTGTTGCATCTATACTAAACATAAAGGCAGAAGAAGCCCAGGAGATACTGGAAATACTTGACCCTATAGACAGATTATATCATGTTCACGATAAGATGATAAAAGAGGTTGCTCTCTTAGAGATACAGAACAAGATTAGGATTGCTGCAAGAGAGGCTATTGAGAAAGACCAGAGGGAGTATTTCTTAAGACAGCAGATAAAGGCTATACAGGAGGAGCTTGGAGAAAAAGACGAGAGAAAAGAGGAAATAGAGAATTACCGTAGGAAGATAGAGCAATCCGGAATGCCAGAGCAGGTGAGAGAAGAAGCTGAAAAACAGTTAAAGAGACTTGAAAAGATGCATCCCGATTCGGCGGAAGCAGGAGTAATCAGAACTTACCTAGACTGGCTTGTTGAACTTCCTTGGAATAAAAGAACAAAAGACAAGTTAGATTTAAAGCTTGCAAAAGAGATATTAGATAAGGATCATTATGATTTAGAGAAGATAAAAGACAGAATATTAGAGTATTTAGCAGTTTTAAAACTTAAAAAAGAAAAGACAAAAGACAGGTCTATAAAAGGACCTATCCTGTGTTTTGTGGGACCACCAGGTGTCGGTAAAACATCCCTTGGGAGATCTATAGCGGAGTCCCTTGGTAGAAAGTTTGTAAGGATATCCTTAGGTGGAGTTAGAGATGAGGCAGAGATAAGGGGACACAGAAGAACCTATGTTGGAGCTTTACCGGGTAAGATAGTACAGGCTATAAAACAAGCGGGGACAAAGAATCCGGTAATAATGCTTGATGAAGTTGATAAGATAGGAGCAGATTTCAGGGGAGACCCTTCTGCTGCACTACTTGAAGTTTTAGATCCGGAGCAAAATAGAGAGTTCGTTGATCATTACTTGGCGGTTCCTTTTGATCTATCTGAAGTTATGTTTATATGCACCGCAAACAGATCTGACACCATTCCAAGACCTTTACTTGACAGAATGGAAGTTATAAGGCTCTCTGGATACTCAGAAGAAGAAAAGGTTATGATAGCTAAGAAGTATCTCATTCCAAAACAGTTAAAAGAAAACGGTTTAGATGAGGAAACTGTTCAATTTACAGATAAGGCTGTACAGTTTATAATCAGAGGATACACAAGGGAAGCTGGAGTAAGAAATTTAGAGAGAAGAATAGGGTCTGTAATAAGGAAGATAGCAAAAGAGATAGTAGAGAAGGGTAAGAAAAAACAGTATAAGGTAATCCCTTCTTTAGTGAAGAAGATGTTAGGAGCTCCTCTATACACTCCGGAAAAAGAAGAGAAAGCAGAAGTAGGAGTTGTGACTGGTTTAGCCTGGACCGAAGTTGGTGGAGAGATACTAAAGATAGAAGCTACCAAGATGCCAGGAAAAGGAGGACTGATACTTACCGGTTCTCTCGGAGATGTTATGAAAGAGTCAGCAAAAGCTGCTTACTCCTATGTAAAATCAAAAGCCGAAGAATACGACATAAATCCAGAGGATTTTAACAGATACGACATACACGTTCACGTTCCGGCAGGAGCAATACCTAAGGATGGACCTTCCGCAGGTATATCAATAGCTACTGCTATAATGTCCATATTTACAGATAGGCCTGTAAAGCCTGATGTAGCTATGACTGGAGAGATAACTTTAAGAGGTAAAGTGCTTCCGATAGGAGGTCTTAAAGAGAAGATACTTGCAGCAAAGAGAGCCGGAATAAAAATAGTAATACTGCCGAAAGATAACAGGGAAGAGGTTATGGAAGATCTTCCTGAGTATGTTAGAAAGGCTGTGGATCTTATATTTGTGGAAGACGTAGATGAAGTTTTTAAAATAGCTTTAGAAGAACCTGTAAAGGATACAGAAATTGGCGATTCGAAAAGCAGTAGTTAAAGATGCTCCACAGATATTTAAAATTTTGCAGTATTTTGCACTGAAGGAGGTATTACTTCCAAGAAGTTTAAACAGTATATACGAGAACATACGGGACTTTTTTGTTTATGAAGATGAAGGTAAAATAGTTGGAGTAGGTTCATTACATATATACTGGGAAGATTTGGCAGAGATAAAGTCCTTGGCAGTCGAGGAAGATTACCAGCATAGAAATATAGGTAGTCAGATAGTTAAAGCCTGCTTAGAGGAAGCTAAAGAACTTGGTATAAAACAGGTATTTGCACTGACCTATGTTCCCGGATTTTTTGAGAAACTGGGATTTAAAGTTACAGACAAATCACTCTTTCCACAGAAAGTTTGGACTGAGTGTATACACTGCGTAAAGTTTAACGACTGTAAAGAAGTTCCTGTTTCGATAAGGTTAGATTAATGAGAAAACATATATACTTAATGAGACACGGGGAAAGTGAGTATAACGCAAAAAAGATAGTTCAAGGACATATAGACACATCTCTCACTGATAGAGGTTTCAAACAGGCAAAACTTGCCGGAGAGTTTTTAAAAGATAAAGGTATAAAGAAAGTTATATCTTCTGATTTAAAAAGGGCATACCAAACAGCTAAAACAGTATCAGAAATCCTAAGTGTACCCTTACTCACCGACAACAGAATAAGAGAGATGCATTTTGGAACATGGGAAGGTATGAGTTATGACTATATATATCAGAACCATATAGAAGATTTTCATAACTGGTTGTCAAATCCAGTAAAACACCCTCTTCCAAAACAAGAGAGTGTAGAGAGCTTTGAGAAGAGATTAAAACTGTTTTTGGAAGATCTGTCAAATCACGATGAAGACAACATACTTGTGGTTGGACATGGAGGTTCAATACAGGGACTTTTATGTATATCTTTCGGAATATCTTTTGAAAATCTCTGGAAATTTAAACATAACAACACTGGCATATCTCTTATAGAAGTAAGAGATAGAAAATTTGAAGTTAAATTCATCAATATGTCCTATCATCTTGAAAAATTGGAAGAAAAGAGTATAGTAATGCTTTAAATCTTCATTGGAGGTCTTACCGTGGAAGAAGTCATCGTCTTGAAAAATAAACAGAAACACAACTATTTAGAAGCTTTCATAGTTTCTCTCTTTTTGGTAGGTTTGGTATCAGGTTTAACTGCTATCTCAATAATGTCAGGTAAAGTTAGTAATGTTTTAATATTCCAGATAGCCGGGTTTATATACGGTATATCTGCTCTTCTTTATATATTTCAGTTTTTCTTTAAAAGTGAAAAGATTGGCAAAATCGCTACTTTAACTGCCTTTTTAGGTTGGATCACCTCAACAATAGGACTTTTTGTAAGAGGTATAGAGTCTTACAATTTAGGAATATTTCACCCACCTTGGACAAACCTCTACGAATCTTTGATGTTTTTCCCTTGGCTTGCTGTTGGACTTTACTTGTATATAGAAAGGGAGTATAAAACAAGATTTATCGGGGCGTTTTTCTTACCTATTGTTGCCTTTTTAGTTATATGGGGACACAAGTTTAACACAGATATAAATCCTCTTGTGCCGGCTTTAAGAAGTTATTGGTTATACCTCCACGTAATAGCATCCTTTATCGGTTATGCCGGATTTACAGTAGCTTTTGGTTCTTCCTTTGCTTATCTTATAAAGGAAAATTTTAAGGAAGATGTTAGAATAATTCCTCTACATATAGGAGGTTTCATTCTCTCCGGTATCTTGAGTTTAATCTTCGGATACCTGACACTACACGGTGCAAAGGATATAAAGACTTTAATTATAGGAGTAATATTCATAGCCGTTTTAATAGCATTCCTATACTTTGCCACATTTGTTTTAAAGCCGATAGGGAAAACATTACCTACAGAAAATATACTTTCTGAGATAGCATTCAAAGCTGTTGCCATATCTTTCCCTATATGGACTGCTTCTATAATGCTTGGTGGAGCTTGGGCTAACGAAGCTTGGGGAAGTTATTGGAGTTGGGATCCAAAGGAAACCTGGGCTTTAATCGTGTGGCTTTTCTTTGCTGCTTACATTCACGGTAAAACTATAGGTAAATGGAAAGGAAGAACCTCTGCATGGATAGCTGTTGCCGGATTTATCATGCTTCTTATATGTTATTTTGGTGTAAATCTGTACTTCCCAGGATTACACAGTTACGCAACAGAGTAATCTTACACAGGGACGGCTTTCGTCCCACTTATCTTTTTATCTTACATACAGCTTCTGCAAAAATCAGGTCTTCAGGATTCGTTATCTTAAAGTTTAAAAAACTTCCCTGATTTACAGTTATTCTATATCCCATAACTTCCATAAGATAGGAGTCATCAGTTCCTTTTATTCCTTTCTCTTTTGCATTTATATGGGCTCTAAATAATTTTTCATAATTAAAAGTCTGTGGTGTTTGGACTATATATACCTGTTCTCTATTTAACGTCTCCATAACCTGATTATCTACCACCTTTTTAACAGTATCAACAGATCTATAAGCTGTTATACTTCCATCCCATCCATTTTTTACATTTTTTATACCTTCTAAAAACATCTCCTCTGTTGCAAATGGTCTTGCTGAATCATGTATAACAACTATATCCGTGTCTTTTACAGCTAAAAGTCCGTTAAAAACTGAGTCCTGTCTCTCTAACCCTCCCTCTACCTTTATAAATTCCTTTTTTAAGTCTATATCTATGTTCATATCTTCCTTTGGAAGAACTAAAACAACCTTATCTATTTCGGGAACATTTTCAACAGTTTTAAGAGAAAACTCTAACAGTTTTTTTCCACATAAATCAACAAACTGCTTCTTCCTACCAAATCTTCTTCCAAAACCTGCCGCAAGTAATATACAGACAACCATTTAATAAGCTTTTACCCTGATTGAGTTCCCTATAACGAAGGCACTACTCAACACCATAGCCAGTGCAGCGAATATGGGAGTAAGATGTCCGGATACAGCAAAACCTATACCTATTATGTTGTATATAAAAGCCCAAAACATATTTGAGTATATAACTCTCTTTACTTTTTTAGAGAGTAGTATAACGAGAGGTACTTTTCTCAGATCATCACTTATCAAGCTTATGTTTGCGGATTCTCTCGTAAGGTCTGTTCCGCAACCCATAGCTATACCCATATCAGCAGCAGCTAAAGCTGGAGCATCGTTTATTCCATCTCCTACCATAGCCACTACTCTACC
>JBBFMH010000030.1:583-14304 GCA_037478615.1 Hydrogenothermaceae bacterium | reverse complement strand
AATATAGATAAACCACCTATCCTTGGTGTGGGATTTTTATGAAAAGTTTGGGGACCTATATGAAGGTGGTCTGTAATGAGTATATTTATATTCTTTGAGAATCTGACTACTAAAGCAGTTGTAAAAAAACTTACCAAAAAGGCTATCACCAAACTATATATCTTATCTTCCATATCTATCCTCAAATCTTACTATATCATCCTCTCCAACATATTCACCTACTTGAACTTCAATTATTTCAAGAGGTATTTTACCTGGGTTGATTAATCTATGTTTAGTGGTTTTCGGTATGAAGAAACTTTCATTTTCTCTAACAAATTTTTCTCTTATATCACCATTCTCGTCAACTATCACCACAAGAGCTGTACCTTTTACAACTATCCAATGCTCACTTCTGTGGTAATGCATCTGAAGGCTTAAACTTTCTCCCGGATTAACTGTTATTCTCTTTATCTTGTATCTCTCTCCTTCCTCAAGCTGTGTAAAACTTCCCCAAGGTCTATACTCTGTTAGATGATTTTCTGTTATATTTTTCGTTTCAGCATTCTCAGATAAGATGTTATAAAGATATTTTACTTTCTGACTGTCTTCTTTCCTTGCAATTAATGTGAAATCTCCGGTAGATATAACTATCAGATCTTCAACACCTATGGTAGCGGTATAACCTTTTTCAGAAATTATAAGGTTATTTTTAGAGTTTAAGGTTATAACTTTTCCCTCTTTTACATTTAGGTTTTCATCCTTGCTTGATATCTCATAAACCGCATCAAAAGAACCAACATCGGACCAGTTAATATCTGCTGGTAATACTACTGCTTTATCAGTTTTTTCCATAATTGCATAGTCTATGGATATATCTGGCATTTGATAGAAATTTTCTATAATTTCACTGTGCTTTTTTCCTTCTATTAAGTTGTATATATCCTCTTGATATTTTTTTATTTCTTGTAAAAAGATTCTTGGTGTGAAGCAGAACATTCCACTGTTCCAATAGTAGCTACCACTTTTAATGTATTCTGATGCTATGTCAAGAGAAGGTTTCTCGTGAAACTTCTTTACTTTATAACCGTTTAACACCTTTTCTTCAGATGATTCTATATAGCCATATCCTGTATGAGCTTTTTTTGGAACTATTCCAAAGGTGACTATATATCCCTCTTTTGCAATATCAAAAGCCATATTAGAGATATCTACAAACTTCTCATCTGGGGATATAAGATGATCTGAAGGTAAAACCAAAAGTGGCTCATCTTCTCTTAATATACCTTTTTCTAACATATAGGTAATTCCAAGAGCTATAGCCGGAGCTGTATTCCTCTTACAAGGTTCAAGTATTATATGAGATGGTTCTTTTTCAGTTATTTCTTTAATCTGATTTATTATATGAAATTTATAATCTTTGTTAGACACAAATACAATGTCTTCTATAGAGCCACAAAGTTTTAAAGCTCTTTCCAAAGTCTTTTGAATAAGACTTTTACCTTCAAATATCTTTAAAAACTGCTTTGGATACTTCCCCCTTGACAGAGGAAATAACCTTGTTCCACTTCCTCCAGAAAGTATTATAGTTTTCAAAACTTCAACTCCTGTGTGTAGTTACAATGATACAATATTATAAACAACTTTAAACGGAGAATTTGATGAGGATTTTAATTACCGGAGGAGCTGGATATATTGGAAGCCACACTGTAAAGCAGATCATAGAAAGCATGGATGTAGATATTACGATAATAGACAATCTATCTACCGGAAGCTTAAAAGCTGTTGAAACTTTAAAACAGATACATAAAGAAAATAACAGAAAAGGTGAGTTTGATTTTATTGAGGCTGATTTAAAGGATTTTGGAGTTATAGAAGGTATACTTAAAGCCAAGAAGTTTGATGCAGTTATTCATTTTGCTGCAAGTATAGTGGTTCCTGAGAGTGTTAAAAATCCTCTTAAATACTATATGAATAACACCGTAAATACAACAAACCTTATAAAACTATCTGTGGAAACAGGTGTTAAGAAGTTTATATTTTCTTCAACGGCGGCTGTTTACGGAGAGCCAGAAGAAGTACCTGTCAAGGAAACAACTTCCACAAAACCTATCAACCCCTATGGAATGAGTAAGTTGATGAGTGAAACTGTTTTAACGGATACAGGGAAAGCTCATCCGGAATTTAAATATGTGATACTTAGATATTTTAATGTGGCCGGTGCTGATATTAAAGGTAGATTAGGACAGGCAACTCCCAATGCTACACATCTGATAAAAGTAGCATCAGAGACGGCTGTGGGAAAGAGAGATAAGATGTATATATTTGGTACTGATTATCCTACTCCTGACGGAACCTGTATAAGAGATTATATCCATGTAGATGATTTAGCTGATGCCCACATCCTTGCATTAGATTATCTTAGCAGTAATGAAAGCGATATTTTTAACTGTGGATATGGTAAAGGTTATTCTGTAAAGGAAGTTATAGATACTATGAAAAAGGTATCCGGAGTGGATTTTAAATTAGAAATTACAGGAAGAAGAGAGGGAGACCCTGCCGTATTAATAGCAGATAACACAAAGATAAAACAAAAAATGGGCTTTAAACCAAAATATAACAACTTAGAGCTTATCTGTAAAACTGCATTTGAGTGGGAGAAAAAGTTAGCTACCTTGTAGGATATATATTATGGAAACTCAAAGATTAGATATAACACTTGGAGATGTAATAAAGACTATACCTCCAAAGTTTGTTCAGATACTTACCGGCAAAAATGCAAAAACTCTACTTGACACTGTGTTTAAAGAAACCAAGGAGAGAAAATTAGACTTACTACTTGAACTTGAAGATAACTCAATATTCCACCTCGAAATTCAATCAACAAACGACAAAAATATGCCATTTAGAATGCTTGAATACTATATTCTTATCAAATCAAAATATCCAAATAGGAATATAATCCAGCAAGTTCTTTATGTAGGAGATAAGCCTTTAACTATGAAAGACAGTTTAGAGTTTGATAATTTAACATTTAGATATAAGCTCGTAGATATAAAGGATATATCCTGTAAAGAGCTTATGGAAAGTCCGGATTTAAATGATAAAATTCTTGCCTCTCTGTGTAAAATGGAAGACCCTGAAAAATATCTTTTAACAATCTTTGATATACTATCTAAGATACCAGAAAGAGATAGAGGGGATTATATAACTAAGCTATTGATAGCATTAGATTTTAGGCCTAAATTAAAGAGGTTAGTATTAAAGTTTAAGGAGGAAAATAAGATGCCGTTAACAATAACAAGAGATATGATGAAAAAAGACCCATTTTTTGAGGAAGGAAAGAAAGAAGGAAAAAAAGAGAGCATAATCAAACTATACACAAAGAAGTCTTTTACTCCGGAGGAGATAGCGGAAGTTTTAGAGGTATCTTTGGATTTTGTAAAGGATACATTAAGAGAAAACGGTTATCCGGTGGATGTTTAATAAATATAGAAAAAATGGAAATCAGTTTAAAATAGGATGACATCAGTGTTTGGCAGTAAAGAAACTCAAAGATTAGATATAACACTTGGAGATGTAATAAAAACCAGATACCCTAAAAGAAAAAGGCTATATAAGAGAGTAAACCTTATATTTATGGTACTAATAGATTGATGGAACTCTATTCCATATATTTTAGTTAAAGCTTAACCACCATACAGGTGGTGGCTTTTTTTACTCCAGAAATAGAGTTTATATCTCTTATCACAACCTTTCCTATCTCGTTTTGATCCTCACCTACAAGGTATACAATTATGTCGTATATACCTGTTACCACATCTGCCGATTTAACATTCTCTATTGTTGATAGGGATTTTAGGATGTTTGGTATCTCTGACGGATTTGCCTCTATTAACACATACGCAGATGCTGCGTTTTTTACCTGTATTTCCTTTAATAACTCTTCAAATGCTACTGGTGCTTCCATCTTTTCTGTCATCTCTATCACCTCACTTTATAGTATATACCTTGATAAATCTTCATCTTGAACAATATCTCCTAACTTCTCTTCCACAACCTTTTCATCTATCACTACTTTCTGTCCTTTTAAATCTGGAGCTTCAAAAGAGAAGTCTTCCATTATTCTCTCTAAGATAGTGTGGAGTCTTCTTGCTCCTATATTTTCTGTTTTTTCGTTTACTATCTGGGCTATCTCTGCTATTTTATTTATGGCTTTTTCTGTAAACTCTAAATCTACTCCCTCTGTTTTCATAAGAGCTATATATTGTTTTATAAGAGCGTTCTTAGGTTCTGTAAGTATTCTTACAAAGTCGTCTTTTGTAAGCGGCTTAAGCTCAACTCTTATTGGAAATCTTCCCTGTAGCTCTGGGATAAGATCGGAGGGTTTAGATAGATGAAAGGCTCCGGCTGCTATAAATAGTATATGGTCTGTCTTTACAGGTCCGTATTTTGTTGATACAGTAGTACCTTCAACTATGGGAAGTAGATCCCTCTGGACTCCTTCCCTTGAAACATCAGGTCCGGAAGATTTAGAACCTCTAACAGCTACTTTATCTATCTCATCAATAAAAACTATTCCAAAGTTTTCTGCTCTCTTTACAGCCTCCGATTGGACCTCTTCTAAATCTATCAGTTTTTCAGCCTCTTCCTGTTCTAATATTCTTAAAGCTTCTTTTACGGTTAGTTTTCTCTTTTTTCTCTTTGAAGGTCCTATGGTAGAGAAAAGGTCTCTAAGTTGATTCTCTATATCCTCAAGTCCGGGAGCTATAACTCCTCCTATCACACTTACAGCCTTCTCTTCAACGTCTATCTCAACAACTCTATCATCAAGTTGTCCAGCAAGTAACATCTGTCTAAACTTTTCCCTTGCAGGGGAGTGTTCTTCCGGCTCTTCGAGAGTTGAATATCTTCTTCTTTTAGGCACAAGGTAATCTAAAATCTTCTCTATAGCATTTTCTTTTGCTTTCTCCCTCACCTCTTCCATTCTTTCAGCTTTAACCATCTTGTATGATACTTCCGTAAGCTCCCTTACTATGGATTCTACATCTTTTCCTACATATCCAACTTCTGTAAATTTGGTTGCTTCAACCTTTATAAAGGGAGCTTTTACAAGCATTGCTAATCTTCTGGCTATCTCTGTTTTACCTACACCTGTAGGTCCTATCATAAGTATATTTTTTGGTATAACTTCATCTCTTAGTTCTTCTGGTAAATTCTGTCTTCTCCATCTATTTCTTAATGCTATTGCAACGGCTTTTTTTGCCTCATTCTGACCTACTATATACTTATCTAATTCTTTAACTATCTGTTTAGGTGTAAGTTCTTCCAAATACAACCCTCCTTAATCTTCAAGTGTTGAGATATCACCAAGTTCTTGTCCTAACTCTTTTGCTCTTAAAACTCTTCTCATTATCTTACCACTTCTTGTTTTTGGAAGTTTATCAACAAACTCTATCTCATCTGGGACAGCTATGGCTCCTAAAACTTCCCTGACTGTTTCTTTTATCTCTTCTATAAGTTTATCAGATGGAATGAAGCCTGCTTTAAGGATAACGAAAGCTTTTATAGACTCTCCTTTTATCTCGTTTGGTTTTCCTATTACTGCTGCCTCAGCAACAGCAGGATGCTCTACAATAGCCGATTCCACTTCGGCATTTCCTATTCTGTGTCCAGCTACTGATAATACATCGTCAGATCTTCCAAGTATCATTATATATCCATCTTCATCTATAGAGGCAAGGTCTCCTGCTGAATAAACATTTCCAGGTATCTCCTTCCAATATTTTTCATATCTCTCAGGTTCTCCCCAGCATGTTCTTAACATTGACGGCCAAGGTCTATTTATAACAAGATGTCCTACTGTGTTTGGTGGTAAAGGGTTTCCTTCTTTATCTACTATGGCAGGTTCTACACCGAATAGTGGTTTTCCTGCTTTTCCAGGTTTAGCTGGATAGCAAGGTAATGTAGTTATCATATGGGCTCCTGTCTCTGTTTGCCACCATGTATCAACTACAACAGCCTTTTCTCTCCCTATATTCTTGTAGTACCAAAGCCAAGCTTCAGGATTTATAGGCTCACCAACGGAACCAAGTATTTTAAGAGAAGATAAGTCGTATTTTGCAGGTATATCGTCCCCAAATCTCATAAGCATTCTTATAGCCGTTGGAGCTGTGTAAAATACATTTACTCTATATTTTTGGACGTACTCCCACCATATTCCCGGATGGGGATATACAGGTACACCTTCCATAATAACGGAAGTAGCACCATTTGCAAGAGGTCCATATACTATATAACTGTGTCCAGTAATCCAACCTATATCTGCAGTACACCAGTAAATTGTATCTTCTTCTATATTAAAGACGGTTTTTGTTGTGAGATAGGTATTTACCATATATCCACCTACTGTATGTAAAACACCCTTAGGTTTTCCAGTTGTTCCGGATGTGTATAGGATAAAGAGAGGGTCTTCACTATCCATAATTTCTGGCTGATATTCAGAAGGAGAGTTATCTATCAACTTTTTAAAATCTATTAAAAAGCTATCAAACTCCTCTTCATCCAAATCAGAATCTCTATCCCAAACTATAACATTTTTAACAAAATCAAGGTTTTTTATTGCATCTTTTACGGTTGGAAGAAGAGGTATTTTTTTGCCTCTTCTCTTTGTGTATGTGGCAGTTATAACTACTTTTGCCTTTGCATCATCTATCCTTAACTTTAATGCTCCTTCACTGAATCCAGCAAAAACAACACTGTGAATAGCTCCTATTCTGGCACAGGCGAGCATGGAAGCTATCGCTTCAACAGTGTTAGGCATATATATAGATACTCTGTCCCCTTTTGATACACCGAGAGATTTTAAGCCATTTGCCAATCTATTTACAAGTTCAAGAAGCTCCCCGTATGTGTATTTCTTCTCATTTCCATCTTCATCTACATAGATGTATGCGACTTTATTTCTCTTACCATTTTTCACATGTCTATCAAGACAGTTGTATGTTATGTTTGTTTTTCCATTTATAAACCATTTTCCATAGGGAAAGTTCCATTCAAGGACTTTATCCCACTTTTCAAACCAGTGAAGCTCCGATGCTATCTCAGACCAAAATTCATCCGGATTTTCAATAGATTTCTTATACATACTCTCATAATCTTTTACTATACACTCTTCTAACATCTCTTTTGGAGGATAAAACTTCTCTTCAACAACCAAATGAACTTTTTCAATGTTCTCCATAATGTCTCCCTCCAAGTTTTGATTTAAAAATCTCTAATATTTTACTATCTAAGTAAAATCCTTTCTCTCTCAACTGGTTAATAATTTCCACTGGATCTTTGATTAAGTTATTTTTATAAGCCAATAAATCAATCCAACCGTTCCAATTACATTTAAATCAAATTCTTTAGCTAATAAACGGGGTTCTTTATTATCAAGTAAAACTAAATCTGCCTTTAATTCCTTTGCCAAAATAAGCACCTCAGCTTCACCATAATCAACAACTTCCATCAATGATTTAACTTCATCTTTATTTCTAACTTCTTTGATGAAGATCCAATTATCAACTGCTTCAATTAAGTGTTCTATTCCTTCCTTTTCTTTACCATTCTCTATAACTTCCATATAAACCGCCCAGGGTATGATAATACTATCAAATAGGTTTCTTATAATATACAATTTATCAATTCTACTCAAAGCTATAAGAGGTGATGAATTAGATATTACTTTCATTTTTTATTTTTTCTTTAAACAACTTATCAATTGTTCTTAAATCCTCTTCCAAATCATCAACATCATAGTTTATAGGAATTTTTGCTTCAGCTAATTTTTCAATAAAATCCCATACACTTAATCCGGCCAATTCTCTTGCTCTACCAAAGGATAATAAACCTCTCTTATATAAGAGGAGTGCTAAATTTAACTTTATGTTTTTCTCTAACATCTCTTGGGAATCTCCCATAATTTCTGCAACTTTATCCGGTAAATCTATTGAAACTTTCATTTTACAGCTCCTCAAATTTATCTAACATTCTTAAATTTAATCATATTAGTTTAATTTTTCCAATCTATTTTTGTGAGAAGCTTCCACAAAGGAAACGAATAGGGGGTGAGGGCTAAACGGCTTACTCTTAAACTCCGGATGGAACTGACAAGCCACAAACCAACGATGAGATGGAATCTCTATAATCTCTGGAAGATTTTTTACCTTATATACTCCACTCACAACAAGTCCCTTCTCTTGAAGTATAGGCACATACTTAGGATTAAATTCATAACGATGTCTATGTCTTTCTGATATAACTTCTGATTTATATATAGAGCGAGCTTTTGTCCCTGGTTTTATGTGGCATGCATAGGCACCAAGCCTCATTGTACCACCTTTTTTCTCTATGCCTTTTTGTTCCTGCATTATATCTATAACTGGATGAGGAGTAAAGGGATTGAACTCTGTTGAGTTTGCTCCTTCAAGTCCGGCAACAGACCTTGCAAACTCAATAACAGCTATCTGCATTCCAAGACATATACCAAAGTAGGGTATGTTGTTTTCTCTGGCAAACTTTGCTGTTAATATCTTTCCCTCTATACCTCTATCTCCAAATCCACCGGGAACAAGTATTCCATCAAGTCCTGATAAAACTTCTTGATAGTTATCTTGATTAATCTTTTCTGAGTTTATCCAATGTATGTTTACTTTTACTTTATTTGGTATCTGAGCGTGTATGAGAGCTTCATATATACTTTTGTATGCATCTTTAAGCTCCACATATTTACCAACTATACCGATATCTACCTGATTTTCAAGTTTTGAAAGTGTACTTACTATCTTTTTCCATCTTGATAAATCTGGCTCTCTGTACTCTATGTTTAGATGCTTTGCTATGACCTTATCAAGTCCTTCCCTTTTAAAGTATAGTGGTATTTCGTAGATAATATTCAAATCCGGGGCTGAAAACACAGAGTCTTCATCAACATTAGTAAACATTGCAAGTTTTCTTTTTATATCTTTTGGTAGAGGAGTTTCCGCCCTGCCTATCAAAATATCAGGTTGTATTCCTATAGCTCTTAACTCTTTTACAGAGTGTTGGCTTGGTTTTGTTTTTAACTCCCCAGCAACCTTTATGTAAGGCACATAAGTCAGATGTATATAGACCACATTTCCTTTTCCTTTCTCTATTCCCATCTGTCTGATAGCTTCTAAAAATGGAAGACTCTCTATATCTCCTACTGTCCCTCCTATCTCTACAAGGGTTATATCGTAATTTTCTGCTACTTTCTCTATTGATTTTTTTATCTCATTTGTGAAGTGAGGAATAACCTGAACAGTTGCCCCTAAGAATACTCCTCTTCTCTCTTTTTCAAGTAGGTTGTGATAAAGTTTTCCGGAAGTAGTGTTGTTATGTTTTGTCATAACAGCATTTGTAAATCTTTCATAATGTCCAAGATCCAAATCTGTCTCTGCTCCGTCTTCCGTAACAAAAACCTCACCGTGTTGGTATGGATTCATTGTCCCAGGATCTATATTTAAGTAAGGGTCAAGTTTCATAAGTGTGATTTTATATCCCATTGCTTCCAATATTGAACCTATCGCTGCAGAAGTTACTCCTTTACCTAAGGAAGAAAGAACACCTCCGGTGATAAATATATACTTACTCACTTTCAGACCTCTCTATAACTTTATTTTTCCTTTATACTCTTTTTCAATCTCTCTTCTTGTGTCTTTTTCTTTTATAGCTTCTCTCTTTTCATATTTAGCTTTACCTTTTACAAGGGCTATCTCTACTTTTGCTTTCCCATCTTTAAAATATATTTGAAGTGGTACTATTGATAATCCCTTTTCCTTAACTTTACCCATAAGTCTGAGTATCTCTCTCTTGTGAAGGAGTAATTTTCTCTTTCTGTAAGGATCGTGTCCCCATTTCGCAGCAGGTTTATATGGAGCTATATAACAGTTATACAGCCAAGCTTCTCCATCTTCTATCATAACAAAGCTGTCTTTTAAATTACAGCTTCCCTCTCTCAATGACTTTACTTCTGATCCAGTTAAAACTATTCCAGCTTCGTACTTCTCAATTATTGAGTAGTCGTGGAATGCCTTTTTGTTAGTTGCTATAACCTTAACACCCATCTATCTCACCGACAGCTTCTTAACTGTATCTACTAAAAACTTAACTTTGTCAACCTCCATATCTGGCATTAGTCCGTGTCCTAAGTTAAATATATGTCCGCTGTCATTCCCCCAACCATCTAATATCTTTTTGACTTGGGATTCTATAACAGAGTAATCAGCATATAAAACATAAGGGTCAAGATTTCCCTGGACAGATGCCTTTGGATAGACTTTTTCTTTTACCTTTGATATATCTACCATCCAATCCACACTGTAAACATCAGCCTCTGTCTCTGTGATGTTATCTAAGAAACCACACACACCTTTTGTAAAATGTATGACCGGCTGTTTATCTCTCCTTAAATTACTGACGATTTTCTTTATAGGATTTAATGCAAATTCCCTATAGCTGTCCGGAGATAGATGTCCTGCCCAGCTATCAAATATCTGAACCGCATCTGCACCACTTTCTATCTGAAAGTTAAGGTAATCTATCAGCATATCCGCTATCTTATCTAGTAATCTTTTAAAATCATGGGGGTGGTTATACATAAATCTCTTTGTTTTCTTAAAATCTTTTGAGCCTTTACCTTCTATCATGTAAGCTGCCAGGGTAAAAGGAGCACCGCAAAAACCTATTGTAGGTATCTCACGAGACAACTCCTGATTTACACCTTTTATAATCTCACCTACATATTTTACATCTTCCCTGTTAAATGGTCTTAATTTATCAATATCTTCCGGAGAGTTAATAGGATTTTCAAATACAGGACCTTCACCTTCTCTAAAATCAAATCTCATACCGATAGACTCTAAGGGAGTCAGGATGTCTGAGAATATGATTGTTGCATCTATATTAAGTATTTTCTTAGGAAGTATGGAAGCTTTCACAGCAAGCTCTACGTTTTTGTAAAAGTTTTTAAAATTTCCAGCTTTTTCTCTTAAATCTCTATACTCCTTCATATATCTTCCTGCCTGTCTCATAAGCCATATAGGCGTTCTTTCTATAGGCTCCCTACGACAGGCTCTTAAAAATAGATCATTTTTTATCATCGCTTTCTCCTGCTTTTTTTACTGCAACTTTCAAAATCTTACCAGGTTTAAATAAAACTGTTTTTGAATAACTTATTCTTTTTTTACCTTTTAAAGGTTTCTTTCTCTTTATAACTCTAAAAGAGCCGAGATTTCTTATCTCTATTCTCTCTCCATTGGCAAGACCATTTATCATAGCTTCAAATATACTATCTACAACCTTTTTTAAAGTTTTTTCTTCAAAGTAAGGGTATTTTTTTCTTATCTCTTTCACTATATCTGGTTTTTTCATACTAACTCCTCCGGATTAATATTCATCTCTTGAAGTTGGGTTAAACATCTATCACACACCTTCTGACCATCTTTCCCAACAGATATATCATAGATCCAGCATCTTGGACATTTTTCTCCATCCGCTTTGGAAACTCCTACTTTTGAGCCTTTTACAGACTCTCCTTCAATCACAACATCACCATTAACATCTTTAGACAACACAACTTGACTTACTGTAAAGAAATACTTTATCCAATCTATTCTATCTTTAACTAATTGGTAGTATTCAGAAGGTAAAGATAGAATAACTTTTGCTTCGTAAGGATGTCTAACTAAATCTCTTTTCCTTGCCTCTTCAAGGGCTTTTAAAACATCATCTCTAACTTCAAGGAGATTTTTATACACATCTTCTAAATCCTTATCTACGAGAGCGTTATCAGGCAGATCCATAATCTCAAGATGAATACTCTCCTTTAAGGAACTGTCTATCTTTCTTGCATACTGCCAAACTTCTTCCATTGTAAATGAGAGAATTGGAGCGAGGAGTTTTGCAAGTGATGTTAAGAGATGCCACAGGACAGTTTGAGCTGACCTTCTCTCTAAGGAATCAGGAGCATATACGTACAATCTGTCCTTTAAAATATCAAGATATATAGCCGATAGATCAACTATCATAAAGTTCTTTATTGCATGGTATATTCTGTGAAATCTATAATCTTGGTATGCTCTATGGGAAAGGTCTAATATGCCCTGTAGTTTTGACAACATCCATCTGTCTATCTCCAACATATCTTTATAATCAACTACTTTTGAAGGGTCAAAATCATAGAGATTTCCGAGGAAAAATCTGAATGTGTTTCTTATCTTTCTGTAATCTTCCGCTATCTTCTTTATGAGGTTAAATCCTATTTTGATATCTTCCGTATAGTCTTCTGTGACAACCCAGAGTCTAAGGATGTCTGCTCCGTACTCTTTTATAACCTTCTCCGGAGCTACCACATTTCCGGCAGATTTTGACATCTTTCTACCTTTTTCATCAAGGGTAAAACCGTGGGTAAGGACACTGTTGTAAGGAGCTCTGCTGTAAGATGCCACACTTTCAAGTAAAGAAGATTGGAACCAACCTCTGTGCTGGTCTGAACCTTCAAGATACATATCTGCTGGCCATCTTAACTCTGGCCACTCTCCATTTCTTAAAACTGCTGAGTGGGAAACTCCTGAATCAAACCACACATCAAGGATGTCTTCTTCTTTCTTGAAGTTTACACTACCACATTTTTTACATCTATAACCTTCTGGCAACAGTTCCTTAGCCTCTTTCTCAAACCATACATCAGCACCAAAAGGATTACTCTTTACAAGCTGTGCAACATGGTTAAAAACTTCTTCATCATCAGCTATGGCACCACAGTCTTGACAGTAAAATACAGCTATTGGCACTCCCCAGCTTCTCTGTCTTGATATACACCAGTCAGGTCTGTTTTCAACCATACTTTTTATTCTGTTTTGTCCGTAAGAAGGTATCCACTTCACTCTCTCTATCTCTTTTAAAGCCTCACCTCTCAATCTGTTTCCATTTTCAAGAATTGCATCCATAGATATAAACCACTGAGGAGTTGCTCTGAATATAACTGGATTTTTACATCTCCAGCAGTGAGGATAAGAGTGGTTTATCTCTTCATAGTGTAAAAGTGCATCAACCTCTTGAAGTTTCTCTACTATCAATTTATTTCCATCAAAAACTCTTATTCCCACAAGCCAATCTGGAGCTTCTTTTGTAAATCTCCCTTCATCATCAATAGGAGCAAAAGGTTCCACACCGTATCTTTGACCTATTATATAGTCCTCTTGACCGTGACCTGGAGCCATATGGACAAGTCCTGTACCAGCAGAAAGTTCAACAAACTCAGAAAGATATATCTTTGAAACCCTATCTATAAAAGGATGGTAATACTCTTTAAACTCTAAATCTTTACCTTTAACTTCTTTTACGACCTGTCCATCAAGAGATGTTTTTTCTTTGAAGTTTTGCAATAGTTCCTTGGCTACAACTAATATTCCTTCATCGGTTTTATAGTAAACATACTCATATTCCGGATGAACCATTATCCCAAGGTTAGCTGGTAAAGTCCAAGGAGTTGTTGTCCAGATAACATAGTAGATATCTTCATCGACATCTTTAAATCTAACATAAACAGAAGGGTCTTTTTTATCCTGATACTCTACTTCTGCTTCAGCTTCTGCTGTTTTGTCATATATACACCAATAAACAGGTTTTTTACCTCTGTATGCAACACCTTTTTTAAATATCCTTCCAAGCTCTAT
>JBBFMH010000030.1:0-573 GCA_037478615.1 Hydrogenothermaceae bacterium | reverse complement strand
AAGGTCTCATAGTAAGATAAGGCTTTTCCCAATTTGCAATTATACCCAATCTTTTAAATTCTTCCTTCTGAATCTCTACAAATTTAGAGGCATACTCTCTACACAGTTTTCTAAACTCTGATTTAGAAAGGTCTTCTTTCCTTATTTTCTTTTCTTTAAGCTCTTTCTCTACTTGCTGCTCTATTGGAAGCCCGTGACAGTCCCAACCTGGAACAAAAGGAGCATCTTTACCAAGCATTGATTGATACTTTACAAGTATATCTTTAAGAATTTTGTTTAAAGAGTGTCCTATATGGATATGTCCATTTGCATAAGGGGGTCCATCATGAAGGATATACTTATCTTTACCTTCTCTCTCTTCTCTGAGTTTGTAGTATATATTTAATTTTTCCCAAAGTGATAATATCTCCGGTTCTTTCTGTGGTAGATTTGCTTTCATAGGAAATTCTGTCTGTGGAAGATTTAGTGTATCCTTAAATTCCAAAATCCTATACCTCCTTGTTTGGTTAAAACTTAAAAAATATATTATATCCTATACTTTGACAGTTTGAGGTAAGATTTTGGCATAAAAAA
>JBBFMH010000029.1:0-14742 GCA_037478615.1 Hydrogenothermaceae bacterium | reverse complement strand
AGAAGATACACGAAGAGACATCTTTGACTGTTATGGCACACCTTACCTGTATAGCCCACACTCAACAGGAGATAGTAGAGATACTTTCTGACTATAAAGATATAGGGATACAGAATATATTAGCCCTACGGGGAGATCTACCATTAGACCAAAAAGATACGATACTTAAAGGTTGTAAACATGCAGATGGACTTGTAAAATTAATTAGAGAAACTTTTAAAGATTACTTTTGCGTAGCTGTAGCCTCTTATCCGGAAAAACATCCAGAAAGCCCTAACATAGAGAGAGATATTCTAAACTTCAAGAGGAAAGTTGAAGCTGGAGCAGATTTTTCTATAACTCAGATGTTTTTTGATAACAAATTCTTCTATCAATTTTTAGAGAGATGTGAAAAAGCAGGTATAAATATACCTATCATTGCGGGAATTATGCCCATTACAAACTTTAACCAGATATCAAAGTTTGCTTCCATGTGTGGGGCAACCATTCCAGAAGAGATAGTTAAGAAGTTTGAGAAGTTTATAGACAGCCCAGAAGATATGAAAAAACTCGGTATAGAGACAGCTACTATACAGTGTACAGATTTAATAAACAACGGTGTTAAGGGACTACACTTTTACACACTAAACAAATCAGATGCAACATTGAAGATATATGAAAACATAAAACATCTAATACAGGGATAAGCCATGATTAAGGAAGGGATAACTAAAGTTTATACAGAGTACATAACATTTAACACAAAAAACAGAAGGGAGCTTGTAAGAATAACTGATAAAATAAAAGAGGCTGTAAAAAAATCATCCATTAAAGAAGGGTTATGTTTAGTTTCAGCAATGCATCTTACCGCTTCGGTTTTTATTCAAGATGATGAAGAGGGACTTCACCAAGATATATGGGAATGGCTAGAAAAGTTAGCCCCATTTAGAGAAAATTATAAACATCACCTTACCGGAGAAGATAACGCAGATGCACATCTAAAAAATTTACTCACTCACCTTCAGGTAGTTCTTCCTATAACGGAAGGTAAGTTAGACTTAGGACCTTGGCAGGAAATTTTCTATGCGGAATATGATGGACAGAGACCTAAGAGGGTCATAATAAAAATTATAGGAATTTAGGGTGTCTGGCTAAAAAAATGAATTTATCAGAATTTTTAAAAAAGGCGGAAGATAAAGGTTTTGTAAAGGTAATAAAGGAACCTCTTGATGTAAACCTTGAGATTCCACATATTGCGTATATAGAGGTTAAAAAAGATAACTCAAAGATATTACTCTTTGAAAATCCCATAGACAGAAAAGAGAACATAAAGTATGAGATACCCGTAGTTATGAACTGTTTTGCGAATTTTGAAATAACGGAGTTTATATTCGGTAAGCATCCAGACAGTATAGCAAAAGATATTGAAGAAATTCTTCACATTAAACCTCCATCTTCTCTATACGATAAATTATCAACTTTATCAAAGCTCTTTAAAGTTAAAAACATCTTTCCTAAAAGGTCGAAAAAAAGAGGAGAGTGTCAAGAGATTGTATACAAAGAAGATAAAGTTAACCTTGATGTAATTCCTATATTGAAAACATGGGAAAAAGATGGAGGTAAATTCATAACAGCAGGACAGATATACACGATCTCGATAGATGGACAGTTTCAGAACTTAGGATTATACAGATTACAGAAACTCTCAAAGGATAAACTCATAATCCATTGGCAGATACATAAAGATGGATCTCACTTTTTTAATCAGTATAAAAAAGCAGGTAAAAAGATGCCCGTATCGATAGGGATAGGGGGAGACCCTCTGTATTTCTGGTGTGGTCAAGCACCATTACCCCCTAATATGTTTGAACTACTACTATACGGCTTCATACGGGAAGAAAACCCTGTCCTTGTAAAAAGCATAACGAATAACATATACATACCTCACGATTTAGATATAGTGATAGAAGGAGAGATAGACCCTGATGAGTTCCACCCAGAAGGACCATTCGGAGACCATACCGGATATTACACACCGGTAGAAAGTTTCCCCGTTATGACTGTTAAAGCGATAACAATGAGAAAAAATCCTATATATATGGCAACAGTTGTTGGGAAACCTCCTTTAGAAGATAAATATATGGGATGGGCTACAGAGAGAATATTTCTACCTCTTTTAAGGACAACTACTCCAGATTTAATAGATTATCATATGCCAGAAAATGGCTGTTTCCATAACTTACTAATAGCCAAGATATCCCCAAGATACAAAGGACATTCTAAACAGATTATGCATGCTCTCTGGGGAGTAGGGCAGATGAGTTTTTTAAAACATGCCATATTTGTAGATAAAGATGCACCACCACTTACAGATTACTATAGAATAACTCAACATATACTAAACAGATTAACCGAAAAATCATTTCTAATCACAGAGGGAATAGTGGATCAACTTGACCATGCAAGTTATGAGGAGTTAGTTGGGGGGAAATTAGGAGTAGATGCAACAGGTGATGAAGTAGAAAAATCGGTTGAAGTTTTAGATGATGAAACAGTTTTTGAGATGATTAAAGAGCTGGACCAGGATATAACAGGACTAAAACAGTACATGACAGAAACTGCAAATCCTATAGCCGTTGTATCTATCAATAAAATAAAACCGGTTAGGAACATTTTTGAAAAATTAAAAAAATTCAGTAGATACCTAAGAATAGTGGTTTTTGTAGATGAAAAAGATAACGATCTTAATAATCCCTATATGCTTATCTGGAGAGTTACAAACAATATAGACTCACTACATGATGTATGGATAGAGGAAATTTGGGGTGTAGATGCAACTGGAAAATCCGAAATAGATGGATACAAAAGAGAGTGGCCGGAAGATGTTTTCTGTAAGGAAGAAGTTATACACTCTCTCATCGATAGAAAAGTTATAGATGTTGATATTGAGTTTTTAAAAAGATTTCAAATTATCAGGATATAAGGTCTTTTAAGCTTCTCTTCATAGCTAATTTTCTCAATTTTTTTAGTAATCTTGATTCTATCTGTCTCACCCTTTCTCTGGATATCCCAACTATCTGTCCAACCTCACTTAAAGTTTTGGGCTCCTCTCCAAATAGACCATACCTATGTATCAATATTTTCTTTTCTCTCTCAGAAAGGGTTTCTAACATCTCCTTTACTAATCTTTCAAGGTCTTCCTTAACTATATCTTCTTCTACATCTTCTGTTCCCCTCAAAGACAGAATGTCTTCAAAGTATAAATCCTCTCCGTTTGAGTTTATCGGTTCATCTATAGATACAAATAACTTTTTATTTAAAATGTAGTTTTTTACTGTTTCAAAATCTATCTCAAATCCCTCTTTTTTAAGGTGTTCAAAGATATCCTCAACTGTAGGTTCTCTATAATTTTCCTCTTTAAATCTGTTATAGATTATATCTATCTTTGTAGCTAAATTTTGCACTTTATCCGGTTTTCTTATAACATCTCCTTGACTGTTTATAAGCTGATGTATAGACTGTTTTATCCACCAAACTGCGTATGATATAAACTTCACACCTCTTGAAGGGTCATATCTCTTGGCTGCCTCTATAAGTCCAAGATTTCCAGCTGAGATTATATCTTGAAATGGAATATTGTATCCTGCATATCTTTTAGCTATATTTATAACGAACCTTAAATTTGATTTAATGAGTTTAGATAGAGCGTCCTTGTCTCCCTCTCTCACTTTCTTAAGAACTTCCTCCTCCTCCTCAACAGTCAGCAGAGGAATCTTGTATATAGATTTTATATAGTAATCTACTCCTTCTTCATATCTAAACTTTTTCATAAACCACCCTTAGTAACTATTTTCTCTCTCCCTTTACAAGTTGTCAAACACTAACTTTTTCCTGTCACTAAACTTATCGTAATTTTCTGACCATTTCTTAGTATCTCAAACTCCACAAACTGTCCAGACTTTATCTCAAGAAGTATCCTATTAAATCTTTTTGTATCTTTAATTAACTCTGAGTTAATTTTTATTATTATATCTCCAGATTTTATTCCTGCTTTCATAGCGGGACTATTTTTCTGAACCTTTATAACCATGACACCATTTTCTATATGTAACTTCTCCATATTTTCTATATGTAACTTCTCCATAATATCTTCTGATAGATCATCTACCGTGATACCTATAAAACCTCTATCTACTTTACCATACTTTACAAGTTGATTTGTCACGTACTTCAAAATATAAATAGGAATAGCAAAACCTAAACCTTGTCCTGTCTGGACTGTGGCAATATTCATTCCTATAACTCTACCGTTCATATCAAGTAATGGACCTCCGGAATCTCCGGGGTTTATCGGTGCATCTGTTTGAATGTAGCCTTCAAATTGTGATATACCTAAATCTCTGTCTAAAGCTGAAACAATACCAAAGGTATAGGATATTCCAAGATTATAGGGACTACCTGCTGCAAGGACAAAGTTACCAACCTTTATAGATTCCCTATCTGCCATTTTTAAAGGGTATACATCTCTAAGATGATTATTCAGAGGTATCCTTACTACTGCAATATCTGTCTTATCATCTTTCCCAACAAGCTCAGCTTTATACCATCGTCCATTATAGAACTTGACTTTTATGTTTTCAGATTTTTCTATAACATGGGAGTTTGTTACCACATATATATATTTAAAATCTTTCTTGAAAACAAATCCAGAACCTACAGACTCATCGTCAAACTGATTTCCCGGTAAAAGCTTTACATTTTCAGACCCCTTCGTATAAACTGTGACTATAGATTTACTTGTCTGATTAACTATATAGTTAATTCTGTACTGTAGATACTCAACAGTATCCTTTTCTCTCTTTTTTTCACAGGAAGAGACGAGAAGTAGGATTACAGTAGCAAAGTAGATATACTTTATGTTTAAAAAAAGTGAATGTCGGCTGTCCATTTAACCTCTTCAAAAAGAGTTTTGATAAAATATTATACAATAACTAGATACGGAGAAACCATGTCAATCTTATTTAAATTTGAGACTTTAAAGGCTGATTTTTTAAAATCATTAAATCAGGACCAGAAAACACTCCTTGAAGAGTTGGCAAACTACTCATCATGTATATATGATTTTCTATTTAGACATCCTGAGGAACTATTCTATATATATGAAAATCTAAATAAACCTCTATACGGAAGGTCTAAATTAGTTGAAGAAGCCCTAAAATTAGTTGATACCCCATCGGAAGACAAGTTTATAACGGATCTAACATACTTTAAGATGAAACATTTTGCAAGGATAGTTGCGAAGGATATAAGGAAAAAAAACAGTCTCTTAGATCTAACAGAGGAATACTCATACCTTGCAGATGCATGTTTTGAGGCTGCATACAACAGAAGCTACAATAAATATATTGATAAATTCGGAACTCCAACAGACGAAACTACCTCAGAACCAGTAGGCGGATCCGTTATAGCTTTAGGTAAGCACGGAGGAACAGACCTTAACTACTACTCCGATGTAGATGTTATGTATATATACTTCTCTGAAGGTTATACAACAGGAGGAATTACAAACAGAGAGTTCTTTACGAAGGTATTCACAGATGTAAATCTTTACTTAACAAAGAGAAACTCTGAAGGAGTATGTTGGAATGTTGACCTTGATCTAAGACCTGAGGGAAAGAGAGGACTTCTGGCTTACAGTTTACCTTTCATAGAAAATTACTACTGGTCTGTAGGTAGAACTTGGGAAAGACATATGTTAATAAAGGCAAGACATGCTGCCGGAGATGAAAAAGTATCCAAGGAGTTTTTGAACATCATAACACCTTTTGTTTATAGGAAAAGTATATCAAAAGAGATAATAGATGAGATCCTTTCTATGAAAAAACTGATAGAAGAACATTCAAAAAAACATCCGTTTACGGAGGTAGACGTAAAGAAAAGTGAGGGAGGTATAAGAGAGATAGAGTTTACAGTTCAGATATTTCAACTACTTCACGGTGGGACAGACCAATCTCTGAGAGAAAGGAGAACTGTAAAAGCTCTGAGAAAACTGGTAGAAAAAGGGATAATACCACAGGAAGATGGTAAAGTATTGGAAGAGGCATACATCTTTTATAGAAAATTGGAACATATAATCCAACTAAAAAACTGTATCCAAACTCAGCTTTTTTACTATAAGAATGCAGAAGAGTATGCTCAGAAGATGGGATTTTCATCTACAGAGGAGTTTCTCCAAATTTTTGAAAACTATCGTAAGAAAGTAAAACAGATATTTGAAAGCATAGGTGGAGAAAAACCGGCAGAAGAGTATACTCCTTTACAACTTTTCGTCATGACCCGTAATAACGAAGAACAGGCTATCGAATATCTCTCACAGATAGGATTTAAAGACCCAAAACAGTCCCTCATACTCATAGATGAGATATACAGATCAGAAGAATATATATTACTTTCCGAAAATGATAAGAAATCTCTTATAAACTTTCTAAAAGTGTTAGAAGAAGAATTTAAAAAGACAACTGATAAACATAGTTTTCTGGTAAATATACATAAATTCTTTGTTTTCGGAAATATATACAGACTCATAACAACAGCAATGGCTCAAAATGTAAAACTTATTGAATTTATACTAAATGTTGCAAAAAGCTCAGACTATATAACAGATATAATGTCAAAAGATAGTGAGCTAATAGATATAGCATTTTCCTCACCGAAGTTATATGAGAACAGAGAAGATTTTTATAAAGAGATAAAGAATATAAAAGTTGAAAATCAAGTTGATAAACTTAAAAAGTTAAAGAAGATTGTAGAGGTTTTAACTGGACTTAACTACCTATCCGGCTTTAATATATACAGTCCTGTAAGCAGAGTTAAAAAGTTGAATAACATCCTATCAAATTTCGCAGATTTCGCATTAGAAAATCTCTATAACTTAAATGAAGGAAAAGATTTTGCAATATACGGTCTTGGAAAACTTGGCAGTAGGGAAATGAATGTGGGGTCAGACCTTGATCTTATCTTTGTCTTTAAAGATGAAGATACTAAATATAGATACATAAAAATTCCTCAAAAAATCGTTTCAGACCTAACAACATTAACAAAAGAAGGACAGCTTTATCAGATAGATTTAAGACTTAGACCTTACGGTAGATCTGGGGAGTTATCACCTTCCTTGGAGTTTTACAGGATTTACTTTGAGAAGGAAGCAAGGGTATGGGAGATACTTGCTTGGACAAAGGCAAGGTATATTACAGGTAGCAAAGAAGTTATGGAGAAATTTGAGGAGATAATAGCAGAATTTATATTCTCAAAAGAGATAAATAAAAATTTTATAGATGAGATGTTTGATATGAGATTTAAATTAGAGAGTTTGGCAGGAGAATCACAGAATATCTTAGATATAAAATTAGGTAAAGGAGGTATAACGGATATAGAATTTATGGTTCAGGCTTTCTACCTGAAAAATAAATTGAGAAAAACAAATATATTAGAGGGAGTTCTTGACTTTAAACCTGAACTTATAGACGACTACCTATTTTTGAGAGAAGTAGAGACAAGACTTAGAATGGTAAAGGGAAGTTCAAGTTCAAAACTAAATTTAGATAACGAAATAACCAGAAGGGTTGCATCTACATTTGATATGGACACAAATACCTTCTGGCAAAAGATAAAATCTGTTAAAGAACACATAAGAAAAGAGTTTTTAAAATCCTTAACTAAGATTTAACATCCTTTCAAGAGGTATCCTTGCCTTTTCTATTACTTCTTCAGGTAAGATCACCTCATTTGTCTCTTCTTCTAAAACCTGAGCTACCTTATCTAAGGTGTTTTTCTTCATATCACAGCAATGAACTGTTCCGCAGTAATCTGCAGCCTGAGGGAAAACATACTTCTTATTTGGATTTTTCTTTTTCAATGTATGCTCGATACCTACTTCTGTCCCTATGATAACAACTTCACTATCACACGTAGTTGCAAACTCTATTATCTGTGTAGTCGAACCTACAAAGTCAGCAATTTCAACAGTATCGGTATTACACTCCGGATGAACAGCTATTTTGGCTTCTGGATACTTTCTTTTTAACTCTAAAAGTGCCTCTTTTGATAAATTAAAGTGAGGAGGACAAAAACCTTTCCACAGTATAAATTCCTTCTCCGGAACTTGTTTAGCTACATATCCTCCTAAAAACTGATCTGGAACAAAAATAATCCTCTTAGCATCAAGAGATTTAACAACCTTTACAGCATTTCTTGATGTTACAATTATATCTGAGACAGTTTTAACGTCTGCATTTGTGTTGATATAAGACACAACAACAGCATCTGGATACTGCTGTTTTAACTTTAAAACTCCCTCTACTGTAGCCATATCTGCCATAGGACAACCACTTTCCGGATTTGGATGTAATACTTTCTTATCAGGATTTAGTATCTTAGCAGTTTCTGCCATAAATCTAACACCACAGAAGACTATTATATCTGCATCTGTATTTTGAGCTTTCCTCGCAAGTTCCAAAGAATCCCCTATATAATCAGCTATATCCTGTATCTCCCCTCGTTGATAGTAATGGGCCAGTATAACTGCATTTTTCTCCTTCCTTAATCTGTTAATCTTTTCTACCAAACTCTCTGAAACTACTACCATCAACATCTCCTATTAGAGTTATTATCCTATATTATATTCGTTTTTAAAACAGATACCAGCTGGACAGTTTCCTCTTATATGTTCGTAAAATTCATCTCTAAATTTCCTTAGAGCGTCCATTATCGCATTTGAAGCAGAGTATCCTAATCCACATATAGACCCCACAGGAATGTTTCTTCCAAGGTGTTCAAGTAGTTTTATATCTTCCTCTGTTGCCGTTCCCTGTTGGAATTTTCTCAGTATATTAAGTTGTTCGTAGGTTCCTACTCTACAAGGAGTGCATTTTCCACAACTCTCATGTTCAAAAAACTCAGCAATAACTATAAGACTATCTATGATACAGTCATCTTCCGCTAAAACTATAGTAGTTCCAGTTCCTCCAAAACCTTTTGGCGAGTAGTCCATTGGCGTGTCCAAATCCCTCTCCGAATACACCCCAAGGGCTCCGGAAAAAACAGCTTTAAATTTCTTACCGTCTCTAATACCACCTGCCATATCAATTAGGTCTCTTAAAGTTATGTCCATTGTGGACTCATAAACTCCAGGCTTATTTACTTTGCCACTTATCGGAAAGAGTTTTGGACCATAATATCCGGAAGAACCTATATTCATATAGTAGCTTTCATATGTAACTATTATAGGAATGTTGGAAAGTGTCTCCACATTGTTAACAACTGTAGGCTTTCCAAATAATCCGTAGTTTGCTGGGTAAGGTGGCCTTAGTCTCGGATGACCTCTCTTACCTTCTAAACTTTCAATTAAGGCCGTCTCCTCACCACATATATATGCTCCGGCTCCCCTATACACAAGTATGTCAAAGGAGAAATCTGTTCCTAATATGTTTTTACCTAAAAATCCTCTCTTTCTTGCATCTTCTATCGCATCTTCTAAAATTTTTGCACCTGCCGGATACTCACCTCTTATATAAATAAATCCGAGTTCTGCTCCAAGAGCATAACCTGCAATAGCCATTCCTTCTATCAAGAGATGTGGGTCCCTCTCTATAATTATTCTGTCTTTAAAAGTTCCCGGCTCACTTTCATCAGCATTACAGATAAGGTATCTCGGCGGTGGATTTGAAAGGGCAAATCTCCACTTTCTTCCAGTAGGAAACCCGGCTCCACCTCTACCTCTGAGTGTACTTTCCTCAACTAAAACAACTATATCTTCCGGGGTGAATTTTGTTAAAGCCTTTTTTAAAGCCGAGTATCCACCAGTAGTCACGTACTCTTCTATATCCACAGTTCTATTTTCCTTTGCTCTCCTTAAGAGCAGATTTATAGAGCTGTCTGCATTTAAATCAGGTATATTTGGATAGTATCTCATCGAGCTTTTCCTCTGTAATATTTAGTCCGTTATAGAGATCATCATCTATCATAAAAGCCGGAGCTATACTACAAGATCCTATACACTCAACAGTCTCAATGTAGAATCTTCCATTTTTACTATACTCATTGGCTTTTTCTCCGGTAAGTTTTTCAAACATTTTCAGCAGGCTTTTACAACCCATAATATGACAAGGTAGGTTCTTACATACTCTTATATGATGTCTTGCTCCCCTTTTAACCCTAAACATATCATAGAAAGAGACTATACCTTCTATAACATTAAGAGGAACTTGAAGATACTCTGACAGCTCCTTAATATGGTAGTCTTCTATATCTCTATACTTACTGTATATAAGATGTAAAGACTGTATAACTGCTTGATCCCGTACCGGAAACTTTTCAACATATTTATCTATCTGCTGTCTAATCTCCTCTGTTAAGTATATAAATTCCATAACCTCTCCGCTGGAAAGTTATATCTATTATTTTATAACACTGTTTGAATTTTGTATATCAAAAAACTCAAAAACTTTCTGATATAATATCAAAAATTTTTAAAGAGAGGTGTATGAAGTTGAAGATCGTTGATTTAAGAGGAAGATATTATAAAGAAAATGAAGAGTTAAATAGATTGATAAAAAGGTCAGAGTCTGATACACAGAACTATGAGAAAACTGTGAGAGAGATTATACAGGCAGTAAAAGAAGAAGGAGATGATGCTCTTATAAGATACACAAATATGTTTGATAAAACTCAGATATCCCCGGAAGATATAGTTATACCTTACAATGAGCTGGAAAAAGCATATGATGAGCTTGATGATGATATAAGATGGGCTTATGAGGTAGCAGTGGAGAGAATCACAGAGTTTCACTCACTACAGATGGAAAGGTCTTTCTTCAAAGAAGAAGAAGGTATGATTTTAGGACAGAAAGTTATACCTCTTGATAGAGTTGGATTGTATGTCCCCGGTGGAAAGGCAGCTTATCCTTCAAGTGTAATTATGAATGCCGTTCCTGCAAAAGTAGCCGGAGTGAAAGAGATAGTTATGTGCTCTCCAAATCCAAATAAATACACACTTGCAGCAGCATTTATATGTGGTATAGAAACAGTTTACAGAATTGGTGGAGCCCAAGCTGTTGCCGCAATGGCATACGGAACTCAAACAGTTAAGAAAGTAGATAAGATAGTTGGACCTGGAAATATATATGTGGCTCTTGCTAAGAAAAATCTCTTTGGTGTTGTAGACATAGATATGATAGCCGGACCTTCGGAGATACTGGTTATAGCAGATGAGACGGCTAATCCTAAGTGGATCGCCGCGGATCTACTTTCTCAAGCTGAACATGATGAACTTGCAGCCTCAATACTGATAACAACATCAAATAAATTGGCAGAAGATGTTAAGAATGTTCTCTACAATGAGCTGTTAAAAGATTTTTCAAGAAAAGATATAGCAGAAAAATCTCTAGAAAATTACGGCCATATATTTATAGTTGATGATTTAAATACGGCTTGTGAAGTTGCTAACTACATTGCTCCCGAACATCTTGAGATAATCACAAAAAATCCTTTTGACCTATTAGAGAAGATAAAACATGCCGGAGCAATATTCTTGGGAGAATACTCAACAGAGCCTCTCGGTGATTACATACTTGGACCTAATCACGTTCTTCCAACATCAGGGTCAGCAAGATTCTCCTCACCCTTAGGAGTTTATGATTTTGTAAAGAGAAGTTCTGTCATATACGTATCAAAAAGTGGATTTGATAGAGTAGCAAAACACGCAATAAATATGGCTAAATCTGAAGGTTTAGACGCCCACAGACTAAGTGTAGAGGTAAGGTTAAACAGTGAGGGCTAATATTTCCTCACTGTCGGGTCTATCTCATCAGACCAGGCGAGGATTCCACCTTCCACGTTTTTGACTTTCGTAAAGCCGTTTTGAAGTAGCCACAAAGTTGCCTGTAAGCTCCTATTTCCACTCCTACAGATGATATATATATCTTTATCTTTTGGAAGGGAGTTTAAAACTCTTGGAAGACTCATAAGAGGGACAAGCATAGCATCTTTCTCTTTTATTCTTGAAAACTGATACTCTTGAGGCTCTCTAACATCAAGTAGTATAAAATCCTCACCTTTATCTATCTTCTCTTTTAGCTCTTTAACCGATATATGAATTTTTTTGTAGGTTTCTCTGTCTAAAAACATCTTTTCCTCCTATAAATTTTTAAAATATTCTAATATATGAATAACAACTTTGACATGACAAAAATTATCCTAAAACTGAGGAATCTGTTGGGTTAAACAGTGGAAAGTCCCAAGCCCAACAACTATATCTGTAGCATCTATACCTACCACTTTTCTATCTTTAAATACATTCTGTAAAGTATCTAATGCAACTTTATCCTTATCACACCTAAAAGTAGGAACTATTACCGCATAGTTTGATATATAGAAGTTTGCATAACTTGCCGGAAGTCTATCACCTTTATAGTAAACCGGATCCGGCATAGGTAGTTTTATTATGTTTAATCCGGTTTTTTCAAGGATTTCATAATTCTCCATCAAAGGTTCATAGTTATCATCATTTGGATTTTCTTCAACAACCGTTATAACGGTATCCTTATTTACAAATCTGGTTATATCATCAACATGTCCGTCCGTATCATCCCCAACTATACCATCTTTAAGCCAAATTATCTTTTTAGCTCCAAGGTAGATTTTTAGGTTGTTTTCTATATCTTCTTTTGAAAGATTAGGATTTCTATTTGGATTTAATAGGCAGGATTCAGTTGTTAAAAATACACCTTCCCCATTTGTGTCAATGCTACCACCTTCAAGAACCATACCTATCTCTATTCTTTCTAATCCAAGGTAATCAGCCATAAACTTTGGAACCATGTCATCAAGATCGTGAGGATACTTACCTCCCCAAGCATTAAACTTCCAATCTGTAGCCACTAACTTCCCACTATCTAAATCTCTTACAAATATGGCTCCGTGATCTCTACACCAGGCATCATTTGTAGGGACTCTATGTATAACTACATTTTGATTAACATTCTTAACTTTTAATCTTCTGCTTAAATCCTCTTCGTCCTCTTCTGTATTGACATTTATATGAACTTTTTCACCGATGGATATCCATTTTATCATCTCAACATAGTTATCCCTTACACTATCTAATTTTTCAAAAAAGGTATCAGGATTATGAGGATATGATAACCATGTTCCGTAATGTCTCTTCCATTCAGCAGGCATAAGTAATCTTCTCATCATGCTCCTTCCTGTTTAATTTGAAGTAAAATATTCTATCAAAAAGTTTTAAAGGAGTAAGATGATTACAATATTTGATGTTGATGGTGTCCTTATAGATGTTACAAAGTCATATCATTACGCTATAAAAGATACAGTTGAGTTTTTTTCTGGAAAAGATGCAGTTTTAGAAGAACTTTTAGATATAAAACTAAGTTTTGGAATAAATAACGACTGGGATGCTTCCGTATCAGGAATTCTGTATATAAAATCTGGGAAAAGTATTAAAGAGTTTAAAGATATATTCTCTCCATACTCAAAAAGTGTTGAGGATTTTTATAGATTGGCAAAACAGTTAAACATTCAGCTTCCGTCTTATAAAGAGTTGGTAGAGTATTTTGAAGAAAGATACAGAGAACATAGAAATAAGGAACAGCTAATTATCCCTCATGATATACTCTCAAAGATAAGAGATAGATCATCTGTTATGGGAGTGATTACCGGCAGACCTTTTTCAGATTTAGACTACACTTTCAGACTTTTTGATATTTACAGATACTTTGACACCATAATAACAGAAGATGATATACCTTCCCCAAATCTTAGAAAACCTTCCTCTTATCCGTTAAAGCTGTTTTTCTCAAAACATGACTATAAAAACCCTTCATACTATATAGGTGATACGATAGCTGACTACTTGATGGTTTATAACTTCATCAAAGAGGAAAACAAACAAGTAGAGTTTATCTTAATGGCAAACAGACACAATAAAGATATCCCAGCAAAAATAAAGATAACAGACCCATACCTACTTTTAGAGGTGTTAAGATGATAATAGCGATAGATGGTCCCGCAGGTAGCGGAAAAAGTACGATAGCAAAATTAGTTGCAGAGAGATTGAACTTCACATACATAGATACTGGAGCTATGTATAGGGCATTTGCTTTAAAGGTTAAAAGATTAGGCATAGACCCGGAAGACCAAAGACAGGTAGTTTCTCTTGTTGAAAACACAGAGATAAAGATAGAGAAAGATAGAGTTTTTTTAGATGGTGAAGATGTATCTCATTTAATAAGAACAGAAGAGATAGGAAATATAGCTTCAAAGATAGCAAGGTATCCACAGATCAGAAAATTTATGGTTAATATGCAGAGGCAGATAGGTATAGAGGCAAAGAATGCCGTAATAGAAGGTAGAGATGCAGGAACTGTTATATTTCCGGATGCAGATTTAAAGATATTTATGACAGCATCTCCGGAGGTAAGAGCAGAGAGAAGAGTCCAGCAATTAAAAGAAAAAGGCTTTTTAGTAGATTATAACCATATATTACAGAAGATTATTGAAAGAGATAAGATGGATTACGAAAGGAAAGAATCCCCGTTAAGACCGACAGAAGATTACATAGTTATAGACACAACAGGAAAAAGTATTGAACAGGTTTTGGACTATATAATAAACAATCTTATTTACAAGAAATGAGAATATGCAGTTTAAATTTTCCGGAAGATTCATGCTAAACAGAGAATATTATTG